>CANQSW010000074.1 GCA_947626615.1 uncultured Peptococcaceae bacterium
ATGCGGCAGCCGTCCATGTGGCCGCCGATGCGCTTGGAGCTGCTCTTCTCCTCGGGCACCGCGTCCACGTGCAGCAAAGCTTGGCTGTGCGCGTCGCGCAGAACGTGGGCCAGTTCCGCAATCGGCTCCACCGCGCCCACCTCGTTATTGACCAGCATAACGCTGACCAGCACGGTATCGGGGCGCAGCAGGCGCGCCAGATCTCTGGCGTCCACCTGGCAGTTGGCGTCCACCGGCAGGATATCGACCTCGCAGCCCTCCTCCTGCAGCGCCTTGGCCGTATTCAGCACCGCCGGGTGCTCCACCGCCGAGACGATCAGATGCCGGCCGCGCCGGCGGTTGGCCTGCATAACGCCGCGCAGCGCCAGATTATCGGCCTCCGTGCCGCCGGAGGTGAAAACGATCTCGCCGGGCTTGGCGTCCAGCGTCGCCGCGACGCGGCTTCTGGCCTGCTGCAGCAGCTTTTCCGCCTCTATGCCCCGCCGGTAGGCCGCCGAAGGGTTGCCGAACTCCTCCCGCAGCATACGGCAGGCCAGCTCCGCCACCGGCTCTATCACCGGCGTGGTGCCGGAATTATCAAAATAGATCTCCTGTTTTGCCATATTCGACTCCATATTCTACCTCGCTTGTTTTCGCCGCATAAAACAGCTTGCCGGCAGCCCAAGGGCGGACGGCAAGCAGCAAAAGCACCGTATTACGGCAGCAGATAAAACAAAGCCACGCAGCCCGGGCCGAGATGCACGCCCACCGTGGGCCCGATGGGGCAGAGAATGACCTCGCCCAGCGTAAGCTCCGCTTTCAGCTCCTCCAACAGCTTTTCCGCGCTGTCCTTTTGCAGAATATAGCTGACAAACAGCGTGACGCCGGAAAAATCCCGCCCGTCCGCCTCGATACGCTGCTTCAGCCAGGCCAGAGCCTTGTTCATGCCGTGTACCTTGGCGGCCACCTCCAGCGAACCGTCCGGGCAGATGTTGATGACGGGCTTGATGTTCAGCGCCCGCGCCACCTGCGCCGTGGCGCCGCTGATGCGCCCGCCCTTGGCGAGATAAACCAGATCGTTGATCGCGCCGTAGCCCCGGCTGCGCTCGATGATATCCGGCAGCGCGCGCTCCACCTCGGCCAGACTTTGCCCAGCCGCCGCCAACCGCGCCGCCGCCAGCACCACCGCACCTTCGCCCAACGTGGCGCTTTTGGAATCATACACCGCCGTTTTTTCGCGGGGATAATCCGCCAGCATAACGCGCGCGCTGTCATAAAAGCCGGAAAGCGCGCCGGAAATGGTGATGACCAGCACCTCGTTGCCCGCTGCCAGCTCCTTTTGCAGCGCCAGCTCCAAAAGCCCCAGCGAGGGATAAGAAGTAGTCGGGAACTCGCCGCTCGTGGTCAGCCGCTCGTAGAACTGCTCGGTGGTTATGGTCTGTTGGTCGGCAAAAGTCTCCGCCCCAAAGACGATGTTCATCGGCAGGCGAATGACGCCGTAGCGGTCGGCCAGCTCCGCCGGCAGGTCGCAGGCTGTGTCAGTTATGATTCTAAGCATTAGGTTATCCCTCTCCTTGGCAAGTATACGTCTATCCGGCCGCAGCCGGCCGCAAATTTTCCAGCAATTTTTCGTTAAATTTTCGTTCGCGTCTTAGTTTAATCGGCCAGCTCGCGCGCCATTTCCTCGCTGCGCCCGGCGCAGGCTTGGCAGGCCTGCTCCACCAGCCGCGGCAGAGCGTCGCCAAAAGCCGCCAGCGCCGCCGCCGTGGTGCCGCCCTTGGAGGTCACCTGCACGCGCAGCTCCGCCGGGCTTTCCGCCCGCGCCGCCAGCATCAGCCCGCTGCCGATCGCCGTCTGACGCGCCAGCTCGGCCGCCGTCACCGCAGAAAGCCCCAGCTTTTCGCCGGCCGCCGCCAGCGCCTCGGTGAAATAATAAAAATAGGCCGGGCCGCTGCCAGATATGGCCGTGAGCGCGTGGATATCCTTCTCCGCCAGCCAGACCGTCCGCCCCACGGCGGCAAAAACCTGTTCGGCCAGCTCTTTATGCTCCGGCATAGCCAACTTTCCCGGCATCAGCCCGGTGATCGCGGCCAGCACCTGCGCCGAAGTGTTTGGCATGGCGCGCACCACCGGCACACCGGGCAGCTTCGCCTCATAATAGGCCAACGGCAGCCCCGCCGCAATGGTCAGCACCAGCTGTTCGGGCCTTAGCAGCCCCGCCAGATCGGCCAAAAGGCCGGCCATCGACTGCGGCTTCACCGCCAGCAGCAGGATATCCGCCGCCGCCACCGCGTCGGCCAGCGTATCGAAAGCGGCCGCGTTCAGCTCCGCCGCCAGCGCCACCGCCTTGGCCGGCGTGATATCGTAAAAGCCGGGGCAAAACGGCGCCTCGTTAGCCAAAAGCCCGCGCCCGATCGCCGCCGCCATATTGCCGCTGCCCAGAAAGACCAGCCGCTTCGCTTCCGTCATCGCAACATTCCTCCGTTTACTGCACCGCCAGGTTGTTCACCTGGTTGAAGCTGAAATCGTCGTGCTCCACCGTAAGCCCCGCCGCCACCTCGGTGCCGTGCGGCAGCAGCTCCACCGGCTGGCCGTCGATAGTGATATAAAGGGTGTTCACCTCGTCCACGTTGGCAAACGTCGCCAGCAGACTGTCCACCAGCAGGCGCTCCTGCGCGCTGCCGCCGGTCTCCAGCAGCTCGGCGCCAAAATCTATGGTGAGCGCGCCGTTGGCATAGGCGACAGCTTTCGCCGTAACGCCCTCCGGCAGAGCGGAATAAAGACCGCTGCCTTTGGGCGGCGCGTCGCTCCAGGCTGCCACCAGCTCGGCCAGATAATCGAACAGAGCGTCGTCGCCGCTGTGATCGTCCCGGCTGATCGGCAGCGTCAGCGGCACCAGATACATCGCCTGGCCGTCCGCATAATAAACGTATGAACCGCCCCTGCCGTTGCTGTAATCGTTCAGGCAATCGAAGGAATAAGGCTCCTCCAGCAGCGCCTGGCCGTTATAGCCAAGCAAAATGGCGGCGGTCGTGCCGTCCTGCTCCAGCAGCTCGTCGTTCACCGTGGCGTAGAATGCGTCAAGGTCCACGTCGTCCAGCGTGAGCGGCGAATCGCCCTGCAGGCTGATATTCACCACGCCGTCGGCATAATAAAGGTCGCTCAGCTTCACGCCCTGCGGCAGCGCCTGCCGGCAGAAGGAATCCGGCGGGCCGGCCAACAGCTTCTCCAGCGCGATCCAGATAGTGTCGCGGCTGGAATTTATGCCGTAGGAAAGCGGCGTTAACGTGTCGCTGTCCGCCGAGGGGAAATACACCGTTACCGAGCTTTGCGGCTCCTGCGAAAGCAGATCGGGCGCAACGTCGGGCCGCCCGCCCTGCCCCGGTCTATCGCCGCCGCAGGCGCTGAGCGTGAGCGCCATGACCAGCGCCAGCGCCAGACCTAGGCGTTTACACAGCTTATTCATCGTAAAACCTCCCAATTACTTACCAATGGCTGCTTTTCCGTCCTCCTAAACCTCCAAACGACTATCACGCGCCGCGCCGGGCCGCAAGCCCAGGCCGGCGGGCAAAAACTCTGTAATAGTAGTAGTATAACACATATCCGGCCGTCGCGCAACCTGAGCCGCGCCCGGCGGCCGCCGTTATTTTTTCAACTCGTCCAGCGTCAGCTTAAAGGAAGGCACGAAATGTTCCATAAAATAAGCCACCTCCGGCCGCTCGCGGTATTGCGCCAGCTTAGCCTCCGTCGCCTGATACGCCACCTGAAATTCCCGGTTGCCCGCGCCCACCTCGTCCACGCACTTCAGATAGGCGCAGAGCTTGTCGGCGATATGCACCAGCAGCGTCTCCTCCGATGCCTCCGGCAGCAGCAGCGGGCGATATTCCGGCTGCAGCTCCGCCGGCAGCTTCGCCAGCAGCTCGTCCGCCGCCCCGGCCTCCAGCGCGTGAAAAACGCGCTCGATCTCCGGGTTCGCGTATTTCACGGGGGTGGGCAGGTCGCCCGTCACCGTCTCGCTCACGTCGTGATAAAGCGCCAGAGCCGCCACCCTGCCTTCGTCTATCTGCCCGCCGTACAAACGGTTTTTGATCACGGCCAGCGCGTGCGCCACCACGGCCACCTGCCAGCTGTGCTCCTGCGTGTTCTCCTCATAGCTGTTGCGCATCAGCCCCCAGCGGCGGATCAAACGCAACCGGCTGATATAAGCGAAAAAGTGATTCATTCTGCCAGCCTCCTTTGGGGCGCGGTATCGCCCGCGGCCTGTTTTTGTATTATAACAAATATTTCTTGTGTTGGCAAATTTTCTGGGCTATAATAGCAGCATGGATAACACGAAAAAGATTGCCACCCCCAGCGTGACGCGCGATCTGCTGCGCTCTCACGGCGTGGCCGCCAAAAAAAGCCTGGGGCAGAATTTCATCGTCGAACCGCAGGTCATCGAGCATATCGTGCGGACCGCCGGCTGCGATAAGCGCGATCTGGTGCTGGAGATCGGGCCGGGGCTGGGCGCGCTCACGCAGGCTTTGGCCGCGGCCGCCGGGCAGGTGGTGGCGCTGGAGATCGACAAAACGCTGCTGCCGCCTTTGAACGCGCAATTCGCCGCCTGCCCCAACGTGGCGATACTTCAGGCCGACGCATTGCAGGCGGATATCGCGCGGCTGCTTGAGCCCTACGCCGCAAAAGCGGAGCTGCGGCCCGGCTTCATGGCGGTGGCCAACCTGCCGTATTACATCACCACGCCGCTGCTGCTGCGCTTTCTGACGGAGGATCTGCCCTGGCGGCGGCTGGTCTTTATGGTGCAAAAAGAGGTGGCCGCGCGTCTGCAGGCCGCGCCCGGCGGCAAGGATTACGGCGCGCTCTCGCTGGCCGTGCAGTATCGGGCCAACGTCAGCGTCGCGTTTACCGTACCGGCCGCCGTGTTCCTGCCGCGCCCGAAGGTGGATTCCGCCGTGGTGGTGCTGGATAGGCCGGAGCGCCCCGCCGTCAGCGTGCGGAGCGAGGCGGCGCTTTTTGCCGTGATCCGCGCGGGCTTCAACCAGCGGCGCAAAACGCTGGCCAACGCGCTGGCCGGCAACCTGGGGCTTGCCAAAGACGAGTTGGCCGCGGCGTTTGCTGGGGCGCAGGTGGACGGCGCCTGCCGGGCCGAAGCGTTGACGCTGGCCGACTTCGCCCGCCTGGCCGACGCGATAACCGATTTGAAGCAACGTAATATGGAGGAAATCAAATGAAAAAATTTTTGCTGCTTTGGCACACTCTGATGCTGGCGCTGCTTTTGGCGGCCTGCGGCGGTGCCCCGGCGCACACGCTTACCTATGAGCGCGGCGAATTGACCGAGACCGAAATAAACGGCGAAGCCGTGCCCAGCATATACGTCTACACGGAATACGCCAACAACAGCGGCGAGGCCGCTATACCGGCGGACGAGGTCTCGGTGAAAGTCTATCAGCACGGCGTGGAACAGACGGTTTTCGTCCTGACGGGAGAAAAATTCGGTGATTATAGCCAGTGCGACGCCAGCGTGCAGGCCGGCAGCACGGCAAAGATTGTGTGGACTTTTGAGCGCGAGGACGATTCTGAAGTCACCGTGGAGCTTTCCGACGGCAGCACCTATACTATCACGAAATAGCCCCGACGCGATAACCGCCCAAGCCGAAAACGCTTGACTATGCCGAGCCGACAGAGTAAAATATAAGCAATATAAGAGACTGTGTATCATACAGGGGGCGCGGTCAGGGAGTGGCCGGCCAAAAAAATCTAAAAATGCTGCCAGACGGTCCGGCGGACGGCTCACGCCGCGAGGAAGCGCCGCGGCCGGGCAGCCCAAAAGGAGGGTCTAAAGCAATGACCGAAAAGAAAACCTGGCCCAAAATGCAGGAAATGAAAGAGAAGAGCGAAAAGATCGTTATGATCACCGCCTACGACTACGCCAGCGCCACCATGGCGCAGAACGCCGGCGTGGATTTCATTCTGGTGGGCGACTCTGTGGGCAACGTGGTGCAGGGGTTCGATTCCACCCTGCCGGTGACGGTGGACGAGATCATCTACCACACCAAAATGGTACGCCGGGGCGCGCCGGATACCTGTATCGTCGGCGATATGCCCTTCGGCTCGTATGAAGTGACGATCGAGGACGGCGTGCGCAACGCTATCCGCATGATGAAGGAGGGCGGCTGCGACGGCGTGAAGCTGGAGGGCGGCGCGGAAAGAGCGCCCCTCATCAAGGCGCTGACCGAAGCCTCCGTGCCGGTTATGGCGCATATCGGCATGACGCCGCAGCGCATCGCCCAAATGGGCGGCTTCAAGGTGCAGGGCAAAAGCGTGGAAGACGCGCAGAAGCTGCTGGACGCCGCCAGAGAGCTGGAGGCCGCCGGCGCGGTGCAGGTGCTGATGGAATGTGTGCCCGCTCCGCTGGCCGCCAAGATAACAGAAAGCCTGCACGTGCCCACAATCGGCATCGGCGCGGGTGCGGACTGCGACGGCCAGGTGCTGGTCTGGTACGATCTGGCGGGTATGTACGACAAGTTCTGCCCCAAGTTCGTGAAGAAATACGCCGAGGCCGGCAAGCTGATCACCGACGCAATGGCGCAATACGTGAACGAAGTAAAAGGCGGCCAGTTCCCGGACGACGCCCACTCTTTTGGGCTGAAAAACGCCGACGAGCTGCTGCCCCGTCTCTACTGAGCCGGAAATTCAGCCAGAAAAAAAGGAACCACCGGCGTAGCCGGTGGTTTTTCATATGCGGGCATAGCCCTCTGTTCCTCGCGGGCGCGTAAACG
>CANQSW010000075.1 GCA_947626615.1 uncultured Peptococcaceae bacterium
GCCATAGTCGCTTATGCCATAGATTATGCCAAAGTTGACGGCCTTGGCGCTGCGGCGCTCGGCCGAGGTCACGCTCTCTATCGGTTTGCCGAGCACCTCCGCCGCCGTGCGCGCGTGGATATCCTCGTTGTTGAAGAAGCTCTGCCGCAGCACCTCGTCGCCGGAGATATGCGCCAGCACGCGCAGCTCTATCTGCGAATAATCCGCCGAAAGCAGTCGGCAGCCGGGTGAGGCGTGGAAAGCGCGGCGCAGCGTGCGCCCCATTTCCGTTCGCACCGGGATATTCTGCAAATTGGGGTCGGTGGAAGAAAGCCGCCCGGTTTCGGTCACCGTCTGGTTGAACGTCGTGTGGATACGGCCGTCGGGGCGTATCAGCTCCTGCAGGCCCACGGCATAAGTGCCGCGCAGCTTGCTGGCCGAGCGGTATTCCAATATCTTCCCGGCGATCTCATAGCCTCTGGCCGCCAGCTCCTCCAGCACCTCCACGTTGGTGGAATAGCCGGTCTTGGTCTTTTTCAGAGCGGGAAGGCCCATATCGTCAAACAGTATCTCGCTCAACTGTTTGGGCGAATTGATATTGAATTCCCGCCCCGCCAGCTCGTATATACGCGCGGCGGCCGCCTGCTCCAGCGCGCCGAACTCGGCGTCCAGCTCACGCAGCGTCGCGAGATCGGCCCGGATACCCGCCGCCTCCATTGCGGCCAGAACGTCGGAAAGCGGCAGCTCCAGCTCGCGGTACAGCTTGGTCAGCTCCTCCTGCTCCAGCTTTTCCGTGATGATATTTTTAAGCTGCGGCAGGTAGCTAAGCCCCAGCGCCGCCAGCTCCGCCGCCGTATGGGCCTTTTCCGCCGGCTTCGGCATATCCAGATAGACAGCGGCCAGATCCAGCGGCCCATAGCCGCCCGCCGCCGGGTCCAGCAGATAGGCCGCCAGCGCCAGATCCTCCCGCTCGCCCGCCAGCCTTGGCCCGCCGCCATAGAGCAGCGCCGTTTGCAGCGGTTTGATATCGCAGCCCAGCAGCATTTTATCCGCCAGCCAGGCGGCGTTTTGCAGCAGCTCGTCCCGCCCGCAGACGAAGATTTCCGCCGGCTTTGCCGCGTCGGCCAGCGCGATACGGTCGCCGTAGGCGTTCAACAAAAGCTCCCGCGCCCCGGCCAAAGGCGCGGCGGGCGCGTCCGTCTCCTCGTAATGGGGAATTGCCGCGTTATCGGCGGAGATATTGCCCGCGGCCGGCGCTTCCTCCAGCGGCTTCAGCAGGCTGGCAAAGCCCAGGCGGCGGTAGATATCTATCAGCGGCTGGTTGGCGAAAAGCGGCTTTTCCGTATAGTCGTATTTGGCCAGATCGTCGAAGCCCGGCACGTCGCAGTCGATGATCGCCAGCTGCCGCGAGAGCAGCGCGCTCTCTCTGCCCTCCGCCAGCTTTTTGTGCAGAGCCTTGGCGGCGATATTATCTATATTGGCCAATACGTTGTCCAGATCGTGATATTCGGCCAAAAGTTTCAGCGCGGTCTTTTCGCCGATGCCGGCCACGCCGGGGATATTATCCGAAGCGTCGCCCATAAGCGCCTTTAAGTCGATCATCTGCGCCGGCGAGAGACCGTAATGCTCCAGCAGAGCCGCTTCGTCCCAAACCTCGGTGACGCTTATGCCCTTTTTCGTCATAATAACGCGGATATTCGGCTCGATCAGCTGATAGCTGTCGCGGTCGCCGGTCAGTATCAGCGCTTCGCCGCCGGAGCGCGCCGTCTTTTTGGCCAGCGTACCGATGATATCGTCGGCCTCATAGCCCGCCAGCTCCTCCCAGACGACGCCCATCGCCTCCAGCATCTGCTTGCAGAGCTCAAACTGGGGCGAAAGTTCGCTCGGCGTGGCGGCGCGCTGCCCTTTATAGTCCGCGTACATTTCGGTGCGGAAGGTGCGGCGGCTTTTATCGAAGCAGACGGCCACGCGGCCTGGTTTAACGTCGGCCATGATGTGATTGAACATGACGGCGAAGCCGTAGACGGCGTTGGTGTATTCGCCGTGCGCGTTGGTGAGCAGCGGCAGAGCGAAAAAGGCCCGGTGCAGCAGAGAGCTGCCGTCTACGATCAGAAATTTGGCGTTTGACATCGCGACACCTCGCAGAATATTCGCTAAAATTACTTGAAATTACAAAAACAGAGCGCGGCTTGCCGCGCTCCGTGTCTAGCAGCTAATAGAGCTCAAATATCCAGCTTCTCGATCAGCTCTTCCGGGATATCGGCGTTGCTGTATACGTTCTGGGTATCGTCGTAATCCTCCAGCTTGCCGAGCAGGGTCAACACCTTCTGGGCCGTATCCTCGTCGGTTATCCTCCACCGCGTTCTTCACGGCTTCCAGCTCGTCCGGCGCGGTGATTATCTCGATCTGTTCATCGTCGGGGATAACGTCCTCCGCCCCGGCGTCCAACGCCGCCAGCATCAGCTCGTCGGGATCGACTCCCTCCGCCGCCACCGTCAGGCGGCCCTTGCGCTCGAACATATAGGAGACGCAGCCCGTCTCGCCCAGGTTGCCGTTGTTGCGCGAGAAAAGATAGCGGATATCGCTGGCCACGCGGTTGCGGTTATCCGTTAGAAGCTCGACCATGATAGCCACGCCGCCCGCGCCGTAGCCCTCGTAGACGATCTCGTCGTAGGCCACGCCCTCAAGGTTGCCGGCGGCCTTCTGAATGGCGCGGTTCACGTTATCCATCGGCATATTGGCGGCCTTGGCCTTCTGTATGCACAGACGCAGCCGGAAGTTGGCGTTCGGGTCGGCGCCGGACTGCCGCACCGCCACGAATATCTCCTTGGAGATCTGCGTGAACACCTTGGCGCGCGCCGCGTCGGCCTTGCCCTTCTTATATTTGATAGTTGACCATTTGTTATGACCTGACATATTTACCCTCCGCAAAACCAAATCTTTTATTAAATTATTTTAACCCAAAACTCGTCCGCTGTAAAGGGTTTAGGCAAATTTTATCACTTTTCCCCGCCGGAAATAAGGCCGGATAAGCCTTCCGCCGCCCCGCCGAAGCTCAGATACGTATCGGGTATCGGCCCGACGATCACGCTTTCCACTATGGGGAGGGTGTCGGTTATTTCGGTGAACGTCGTCTGAAAGGGCAGCAGGATACCGACGTCCACCGTGATATCCAGCATAACGGTGTGTTTGGTCTGGTTGATGCCGGCGGCGGTGAATTCATCGTGGATATCGGTGGCGACCGAACCAAGCGGCAGCAGCGCCACCACCAGATTCGGGCCGCTGTCCGCCAGCAGCACGTTGCCCGTCAAAAGGCCCAGCGGCACTTCGATATCGCTGCGGGAAAGATTGCTCAATTTTTCCTCCAGATCGCGGGCGATGGACGTGACCAGCCGCGTGATCTTCACGGTATCCGGCTGCATCAGCGTGACCTGGCCGTTTGCGTCGGTGGAAACGTTGATCAGCTGTTGATAGGCCACGCCGTTGCCGAGCTGATCGTAGACGGCCTCGTTGATCAGCCGCACCACCGCCAGATGCACCCGCTGCGCCGCCACCTTCTCCGCGATTGGCCGAAGAGAAGCGTCCAGCAGCACGCAGCCGCCGATAAGGCAGACGGATACGGCCAGCAGCAGCGGCCAAAAAACGGCCCGCCGCCGGCGTCCGAAGCCCTGATTCTTCAGCGCGCTGCGCATAGCCTCACCCGCCGTTTGCCATTATTCTTAAAACACTATGCCGCGGCCTTTTTTTTATACCCTATTTACGGGTAGGAAAAATATTGCCAGCGGCTTTTTCTTGTGCTATACTTATGATGACGGCTTATGCCGCCTGCCAGAAGGTATTCCGGCGCGCTCGCGCCATGTGATATTGCAGGAGGTATAGAAATGACAACTGACAACAAACGGCCCGGCCAGGACGCGGCAGCGCCCGCCCCCTCTGCCGCCGCCAAACGCCCCAAAAAGAAACGCAAGCTGCGGAAAGGGCGCGTCGCTATCGCCATACTCTCCGTTTTGCTGCTCTGCGTGATCGTGGCCGGCGTGGCCACCGCGGCTTACGTGGCCATGGTGCTGAAGGATCTGCCGGACTGGGACGAGACCGTGCTCCTCTCCGACAAAACGACCTTCCTCTATGATGCGAACGGCGAACTGTTCTCGGAGCTGCACTCCAGCGAGAACCGCACCTACGTGACGCTGGACGATATGCCGCCCTATCTGGTGGACGCCTTCCTCGCCACCGAGGATACGCGCTTCTATAAACACCACGGCATCGACATAATCCGTATCGGCGGCGCGCTGCTGGCGGATATACGCTCCGGCGGCGCTTCGCAGGGAGCCAGCACCATAACCATGCAGCTGGCGCGCACGGCGATTCTGAACGATTATGACAAGAAGCTGGCCAGAAAGATCAAAGAGGCCGTGCTGGCCCTGCAGCTGGAAAACGAATATTCCAAGGACGAGATACTGGCGCTCTATCTGAACGAGATCTACTTCGGCCACAGCGCCTATGGCGTGCAGGCCGCCAGCCAGACGCTGTTTGGCAAGGACGTGCAGGATATCGACATGGCCGAAGCGGCGACGCTGGTGGGCACCGTCCGCAACCCGAAGATCTATTCGCCGCTCTATGACCCCGAAGCCTCGGACAAGGTGAAGCGGCAGGTGCTGAAGAACCTGAGCGAATATACGAATAAATACGCCGCCGCCGACATCGAAGCGGCCAAGGAAGAAATCGTGCAGACGGGCGAATCCGCCTACACCGCCGAATATAACCACCCGTGGTATACCGACTACGTGATCGACGTGGCCGAGGATATCCTGACGGAACAGGGCTATGAGGCGGCCTCTATCTACACCGGCGGCTTCCGCATCTACACCACGCTGAACGAGCGGGTGCAGACGCTGATGGAGGAAGCCTACGCCAACGCCGAAAACTTCCCCGAAACGTATTCAGCGGATAACGTGGAAAGCGCCATGGTGGTGCTCTCCGCCGACAACAGCTCGATACTCGGCCTGGTGGGCGGCCGCGAATACGCCACCCGCCGCGGCTACAACCGCGCCACCGGCATGAAGCGGCAGCCCGGCTCCACCTTTAAGCCCGTGGCCGATTACGCGCCGGCTATCGAAGCCGGCTACGCCCCCGCCACCGTGGTGAACGACGTGCGCACCACCTTTGGCGGCAACTGGACGCCCGTAAACTATGACGGCTCTTATCGCGGCGTCATCTCGATGCGCACGGCCTGCCAGCAATCCGTCAACGTCGCCAGCGTCAAGATATTGCAGCTGGCCACCGTGCCGGCCTCGCTGCAAATGCTGAGCAAGCTGGGCATAGACCTCTCCGAGCAGGACAACAATCTGAGTATCGCGCTGGGCGGCATCACCTACGGCGTCTCGCCGCTGCAAATGGCCGGCGCCTACGCGACGTTCGCTAACAGCGGCGTATACACCAAACCCTGGTGTATCAGCCGCATCGAAGATACCTCCGGCCAGGTCATCTATGAATCCGAGCTGGAGCAGAACGTGGCCATGAAGGAAACGACGGCCTATCTCGTCACCGATATGCTGCGCACCGTTACCACCTCCGGCACGGGCACGAGAGCCCAGCTGCCCAACCGCGACGTGGCCTCCAAAACAGGCACCGTGCAGCTGCCCGACCTCGATTACTTCAAGGGCCTGAACGGCAACCGCGACGCCTGGTTCGCCGCCTTCACGCCAGAAATGGTGGGCGTGGTCTGGATGGGCTATGACAACGACAAGGACGAAAACGGCAAGGTGCAGTATCTGCGCCAGATCTACGGCGGCAAATATCCGGCCCAGATCTGGAAATACGTTATCGGCGGCGCGAGCACGGAGCTGCCCGGCTCCCGCTTCACCCGCCCGGCCGGCATCGTCGCGCTGACGGTGGACGCTTACACCGGTATGCTGCCCTCGGAGACCACCACCAAAACGGTGACCGAGCTTTTCGACAAGGATCACGTTCCCACCACGACGGGCGAGGCTGCCAGCTCCGTGATCATCTGCACCGAGAGCAAGCTGCTGGCCAACGAATATTGCCCGGAGACATCGGCTATATACCTCGTTGCGGAGCCTGACCCGAACAATCAGGTGATGACCGGCAACGCGGCCCTGCCTTCGACCTATTGCACCATACACAGCGCGCCGGAGGTAACTGATATGCCCAGCGTCGGCGGCGAGACCGTCACCGGCCCCAACACCGACCCCGAGCCGCCCTCCGGCAATCAGTCGCTGGCCGCGCCGACCAACGTTTCCGCCGAAAAGCGCACCAACACGGCCGCTTACGTCAAATGGAGCAACAGCAATTCCGGCAGCCTGAAATATCAGGTGGAATACTGGGAGGGCGCGGGCGCGCATAGCAGTATCACCACCTATTTCACCGATCTGGTCGTCTCCAACCTGAACGCAACGGGCACTTACAGCTTCCGCGTGCGGGCGCTGACCGACGCCGAAGACGCTTACAGCCCGTGGTCGGAGACCGCGACGCTGACGCTGGCGACGCCAGCCGCTCCGGCCGAACCGGCAGAGCCGGCCGAACCGGCGGCATAACTAACGACCGCAAAAGCCACCCCCAGCGCTCTGCCGGGAGGTGGCTTTTTAGCGGATAAATTTGCCCGAAAATTTGCCGAAAAAGGAGGCGCGGC
>CANQSW010000076.1 GCA_947626615.1 uncultured Peptococcaceae bacterium
TGCTCGGCAATATCCGGCCGGGGGAAGAGCTGCTCTACGTTGGCGCGCCTTATGACACGCTGCAAAAGATCATCGGCCTGCAGGGGGAGGCCCCCGGCTCGCTGCTGGAAATGGGCGGGCTCTATCGCCAGCTGGACGTGGATTTTTGCGATCTTGACGCGGCGGCGATAGCGGCGGCCCTGCGGCCGCAGACCAAAATACTGGCCTTGCAGCGCTCGCGCGGCTACGCCTGGCGGCCCGCGCTGGCGCTGGAGCAGCTGGCGGAAATAGTAAAAGCCGTCAAGGCCGTCCGCCCGGACGTGATCATATTCGTCGATAACTGCTACGGCGAATTTGTGACGCAGCAGGAGCCGCCGCACGTCGGCGCGGATCTCATCGCGGGCTCGCTGATCAAAAACCCCGGCGGCGGCATCGCGCCCTGCGGGGGCTACGTGGCCGGCCGTGCCGATCTGGTGGAGCGCGCGGCCTGTCGCCTGACCGCGCCCGGTATCGGGGCGGAGGTCGGCTGCTCGCTGACGGCGGAGCGCGTGTTCTATCAGGGCTTGTTCCTTTCGCCCCTGATCGTGCAGGAGGCTCTATGCGGGGCGGAATATACGGCCGCTTTTTGCGCGGCGCTCGGCTTCGACGTTTTGCCCAAGCCCGCCGCCGCCCGTTCCGATATCGTGGAGGCGATACGCTTCGGCAGCCCGGAGCGGCTGATCGCCTTTTGCCGGGGTATCCAGAAATATTCGCCGGTGGATAGCTTCGTGCAGCCCGAGCCCTGGGATATGCCCGGCTATACGGATCAGGTCATCATGGCCAGCGGTTCTTTTGTCAGCGGCAGCTCCATAGAACTTTCCGCCGACGCGCCGCTCAGAGAGCCTTATATCGCCTATTTTCAGGGCGGGCTCAACCGCTGGCACGCCAAGCTGGCCGTAAGCCGCGTCTTCCGCGATATGGCGGCGGCCGGTTTGCTCTAAAACACTTGAGTTTTCGGCGTATTTGCGCTAAAATATAAACGATATTTATTTTAAGCGATCCTGGGGGTATGGCGATGGACAAGCATTATAACTTTCGCGAGATAGAAAGCAAATGGCAGGCAAACTGGGAAAAGACCGGGCTCTATAAGGTGGACGAACGCTCTGAAAAGCCGAAATATTACGTTTTGGAGATGTTCCCTTATCCCTCCGGCAACCTGCATATGGGGCACGTGCGCAACTATTCGATCGGCGACGTGGTGGCCCGCTTCAAGCATATGCAGGGCTATAACGTGCTGCACCCGATGGGCTGGGATTCTTTCGGCCTGCCGGCGGAAAACGCCGCGATCAAGCACGGCGTGTTCCCGCGCGATTGGACGCTCTCCAACATCGCGAACATGAAAAAGCAGCTAAAAAGCATGGGACTAAGCTACGACTGGGATAGAGAGGTCACGACCTGCCTGCCGGAATACTATAAATGGACGCAATGGCTGTTTATCCAGCTCTATAAAAAGGGTCTGGCGTATAAGAAGCACGCCGCGGTCAACTGGTGCCCGTCCTGCGCCACGGTGCTGGCCAACGAACAGGTGGTGGACGGCTGCTGCGAACGCTGCGGCACGGTGGTGGAGAAAAAGGCCCTCGATCAATGGTTCTTCCGCATCACGGATTACGCCCAGCGCCTGCTGGACGATCTGGAGAAGCTGCCCGGCTGGCCGGAAAAGGTCAAGACCATGCAGCACAACTGGATCGGCCGCAGCGAGGGCTGCGAAGTCATCTTTAAGACCGAGGCGGGCGACGAGCTGCCCGTGTTCACCACCCGCGTGGACACTATCTTCGGCGTGACGTATATGGTGCTGGCGCCGGAACACCCAATGGTGGAGAAGCTGACCAAAGGCACGGCCTACGAGCAGCCGGCGGCGGAATTTATCAAAAAGGTGCAGCAGCTTTCTAATATCGACCGCACCTCCGGCAATCTGGAAAAAGAGGGTATGTTCATCGGCGCTTACGCCATAAACCCGGTAAACGGGGAGAAGGTGCCGATCTGGATCACCAACTATGTGCTGATGGATTACGGCACGGGCGCGGTCATGGGCGTGCCTTCCCACGACGAGCGCGACTTTGATTTTGCCAAAAAATACGACCTGCCGATAATCCGCGTCATCGCCGAGAGCGAGGCTAAAGCGGACGAACCGCTCACGGAGGCGTATATCGAGCCGGGCGTGCTGGTAAATTCCGGCCGCTTCAAAGGCCTGAAAAATAAACCGGACGCTATCGACGCGATCGCCGGCTGGCTGGCGGAGCAGGGCCTGGGCAAAAAGGTGATAAACTACCGCCTGCGCGACTGGCTGATCAGCCGTCAGCGCTATTGGGGCGCGCCGATACCTATGGTATATTGCGAAAAATGCGGCCCGCAGCCCGTGCCGGACGACGAACTGCCGGTGCTGCTGCCCACCGACGTGGAATTTCTGCCTTTCGGCGAATCGCCGCTTAAGACCAGCCCCACCTTCGCCGCGGCCAAATGCCCCTGCTGCGGCGGCCCGGCTACGCGCGAGATGGACACCATGGACACCTTTATGTGCTCCTCCTGGTATTATCTGCGCTATTGCGACGCGCACAACGACCACGCGCCGTGGGATAAAGAAAAGACGGACTACTGGATGGCCGTCGATCAGTACATCGGCGGCGTGGAGCACGCCATTTTGCACCTGATGTATTCGCGCTTCTTCACCAAAGCGCTCTATGATATGGGGCTCGTCAGCCAGCAGGAGCCGTTCACCAATCTGCTCACGCAGGGCATGGTCTTAAAAGACGGCACAAAGATGAGCAAGAGCCTCGGCAACGTCGTGAGCCCCGAGGAGATCATCGAAAAATACGGCGCGGACACCGCCCGTCTGTTCATATTGTTCGCCGCGCCGCCGGAGCGCGACCTGGAGTGGAACGACGCCGCCGTCGAGGGCTGCTATCGCTTCCTGAACCGCATCTGGAAGCTGATCTATACGATACACGAGGCCGGCTATCAACCGCGCGAGCTGACGGCCGCCGATAAGGAGCTGCGCCGCGTTGTTCACGCCACGCTGAAAAAGGTGACGGAGGATATCTCTGGCCGCTTCAATTTCAACACCGCGATCAGCGCGATGATGGAAATGGTGAACGCCGTTTCCGCCTACCGCGACGCCGAGGGAGCCGCGGCCAACGCCGACGTTATCTGCGACGCGGCGGAAAAGCTGATTATCATGCTCTCGCCGTTTGCGCCGCATATCTGCGACGAGCTGTGGCAGCAGACGGGGCACGCCGGCGTGGTCTACGACGAGCCCTGGCCGGCCTATAACGAGGCGTATCTGCAAAAGGCCGAGGTCGAAATAGCCGTGCAGGTGAACGGCAAGCTGAAAGGGCGCCTGGTCGTGCCTGCCGGGCTGGCTAGAGAGGCCGCGGCGGCGGCGGTCGCCGCTCACGCCGATTACGACAAATGGCTGGGCGGCAAGCAGGCCGTCAAAACTATCGTCGTGCCGGATAAGTTGGTCAATATCGTAGTAAAATAGACGATCCGGAGCAGACTACCTGTAATTGGGGGAGTTTGTCTTGAAAATACTTTTGCTTTGTCTGTTGCTTTTGCTGCTGCTGGCGGCCTATCCCGTGCGGGCGGCGGTGGAGCTGGCCGAATGGCGGTTGCGGGTCTACTGGCTGCCGCTGCCGGGCCTCTCCTGCCGCGTCAGGCTCTTTGAGAAGGATCTGACGCCCCCGGCAGACCCAGTCGCCGCCGTGCTCGAGGGCGATATCGTCGACTGGGAGAAGCTGAAGCGGCCAAAGGCAGCGGATAAGACGGCTGAGCCGCCGAAAAAGCGCCGCAGCCTGCCGCTGGACGTTAAACGGCTGACGATAGCCGCGCTTGGCTGCCTGCATATCCGGCGGCTGCGGCTTTCGGCCAGGCTGGGCGGCGACCCGGCCGCCACGGCGCTGTTTGCCGGGGCGGGGTGGTCGGCGCTGTCCGTGGCGCTGGGCTGGCTCTCGTTCAACGTGGCCGCCTGGCCCAAAGACGCCGATATCTCGATCAGCCTGCTGGAGCCGCCCGCAAAACTCATGGATAGCCAGATCGCGCTGTCGGCGGAGGCGTGGCTGCGCCCCGGGGCGCTGCTCCCCGGCGTTGGCGGCGCTTTGCTGGCCGGCCGGAGCAAACGGCGTCAGGCGGCAAACGCATAAAGAACAAATATTCAGATGGTGTATGAAAAAAAAAGAAAGAGGTGTAATTATGTCCGGAGAAAAAAACATCGAGGGTTTGATCGGCACGGCAATGGAGAAGCTGGGCGGTATCGTCAACGTGAACACCGTGGTGGGCGAGCCTATCACGGCGGGCGATCTGACGATAATCCCGATATCCCGCGTCACGCTTGGTTTCGTGGCCGGCGGCGGCGAATACGCGGCCAAGGAGCAGGCGGAACCTGCTTTTGGCGGCGGCAGCGGCGGCGGCCTTTCCGTAAACCCCGTGGGCTTTCTCACCTGTTCGTCCGAGGGCGTGCGCTATATTCCCGTAAACGGCCAGGCTCCGCTGGACAAGCTGGTGGATATGACGCCGGGCCTGGTGGCCAAAATGGAAAACGCGATCCGGCAGAGCCGCAGCGCCAAGGCTGCGCCCGCAGTATCGCAGCCGGCGGCGGCAGCCCCGGCAGAGCCTGCCGCAGAACCGGCGGCAGACTCCGGTGACGCCCAATGAGCCGAAGCGCGCAAATTTTTAAGGCGCTTCTGGCAATTATTCTGGCGGCGGCCGTCGTTTGCGGCGGGTGGGGCGGCCTGCTTTTGGCGCGGGCCGATTCGCCCACGCCTCCGGCGCTGAACGCCCAGGCCTACGCCCTGATCGAGCAGTCCAGCGGCAAGGTGCTGGCGGGCCACAATATGTATCAGGAGCTTTATCCGGCCAGCACCACCAAGATAATGACGGCCATGCTGGCGCTGGAAAATCTGCAAATGAGCGATAAGGTCACTCTGCCGGCCGATTTTGTCAACGTGGGCGAGACCAGCCTCGGGCTGCTCCCCGGCACGACGCTGACGGCGGAGGATCTGCTCATGGGCATGATGCTGCGCTCCTCCAACGATGCGGCGCAGGCGCTGGCTATCGGCGTGGCCGGCAGCGAAAGCGCTTTTGTGGACATGATGAACGAGCGCGTGGCGGAGCTGGGCTTAAAGCACACGCATTTTGTCAACCCGCACGGGCTGCATAACGAGCGGCATTACACCACGGCGCACGATCTCGGCATGATCGCGCGGGCGGCGCTGGATAATCCGGCCTTCCGCCGGGTCATCACCACCCCGAATTACACCATACATAAGTTGAACGGCGAGGAGGATTTTGAGGTATATAACCGCAACAGCCTGCTCACGCAATACAGCCTGGCCGACGGCGTTAAGACCGGTTATACCAAGCAGGCCGGCAACTGTTTTGTGGCCAGTGCCACCAACGAGGCCGGTATGCAGCTTATCGCCGTGGTCTTAAAGAGTGACGACATTTACGCCGACGCCGAGAGCCTGCTGGAATGGGGTTTCGCCAACTTTAAGCAGACGCTGATCGTCGACGCCAACGTCGTCAAGGGCAGCCTGCCGGTCTTGAACGGCGGGCGCGAAAAAGTGGCCGTGCTGACCGAAAAGCCGCTTTATTTTATCGGCACGGAAGCGGAAGCGGCCAGCTTTACGGATAATATCGAACTGCCGGCTTCGATCACCGCGCCGGTGCACCGCGGCGAGGTCGTGGGCTCGATCACCTACACCGACGGCAACGGCGACACGTACAGCACCAATCTGCTGGCCGCCAGAGACGTCGGCAAATACAGCCTGAAGCTGGTGGTGCGCCAGTCCTTCCAGAGCGTCTGGCAGGTGTTCGTGGTGCCGTTTAGCTGATAGGGGGCGTTGCTTATGCAAACCACTAAGCGTATATTGCTTTGCCTTTTGGCTGGTCTGCTGGTGCTATGTCTGGCAGCCTGCGGCGGGCAGGCGGATAAAGATGACGATATCACGCTGTATCTGTTCAGCGGCGAGAGCGACGAGTTCGTCCTGGAAAAAGGCGTGGTCGTGCTGACCGGTGAAAAAGATATCATTTATAGCGGCCAATTTCACAGCAAAGAGCCGCTTGAGGTAGTCGACTATATTGCCAGCTATTACATTTCCACCGCCGAATCCGAGGTATTGCTGCTCTCAAACGGTTTTAGCGACGGCAGCGGCAGCGGCCCTGCGCTGGATCTGAGTAAGTACTACGTCAGCCTTACCCGTTCCCCCGCGGTATCGCTGGCCGAATACCCGGACGAGTTTGCCAATAATTTTTATCTGCAGATCGACCTGACGACCGTAGACGGCGAAAAGACCACCTATAAAGTGCCGCTGCAGGTGGAGAAAGTCTATGGCACAGATTCAAGTTCGGCTGAAGAGGCCGCTACCGTTTAGCTGCTGAAATGAGGTTCCGCTTATGAAAACGACTTATAAACGAGTTCTGCTTTGCCTGTTGGCGGGTCTGTTGGCGCTCCTGCTGGCAGCCTGCGGCGGGCAGCCGGATAAAGATAGCGCCGCGGTTGGCGAGGGCCTGACGCTGTATCT
>CANQSW010000077.1 GCA_947626615.1 uncultured Peptococcaceae bacterium
GCGATATCCGCGAGGAAAAGGACGTCGACGCGATAGTCGACGATATTCTGGCCACCGTTAAGCGCGACGGCGACGCGGCGCTTTTTGCCTACGGCGAGAAGTTCGACCACGCGAAGCTGACCAGCCTAGAGGTGAGCCAGGCCGAGCTGGACGAAGCGTTCGCCGCGATGGACCCGGAATTTATCCGGACGCTGGAGCTGGCTCGCGACAACATCAGCCGCTTCCATAGCCAGCAGATACAAAAAAACTTTGTAATCACCGAAGAGGGCGGCGTGGTGCTGGGCCAGAAATACACGCCGATCGAAAAGGCCGGCCTATACGTGCCGGGCGGCACGGCCAGCTATCCCAGCAGCGTGCTGATGAACGCCGTGCCGGCCAAGCTGGCGGGCGTAAAGGAGCTGGTCATGGTCTCGCCGCCGAACGCCGAAGGTAAGATCGCTCCGGCAATTCTGGCCGCCGCCAAGGTGGCGGGCGTCGGGCGTATCTTTAAGGTGGGCGGCGCGCAGGCTGTTGCAGCGCTGGCATACGGCACCGAGACGATACCGAAGGTGGATAAGATTGTCGGCCCGGGCAACGTGTTCGTGGCCACGGCCAAACGCAAGGTCTACGGCCTGGTTGCCATCGATATGATCGCCGGGCCGAGCGAAATTTTGGTGCTGGCCGACGGCGGCTGCGACCCGGAATTCGTGGCGGCGGATATGCTGAGCCAGGCCGAGCATGATAAGCTGGCGACGGCGGTGCTGATCACCACCAGCCGCGAGCTGGCGAAAGAAGTCTCTGCCGAGCTGGAGCGACAAATACCGCTGCTGCCTCGTGCAGAGATAGCCCGCGCCAGCATCGACGCCAACGGCAAGATAATTTTGGCGGAAAGCATGGAGCAGGCCGTGGCCGCCGCCAACGAGATCGCGCCGGAGCATCTGGAGGTCTGCGTGGCGGAGCCGTTCGCTCTGCTGGACAGTATCAAAAACGCCGGGTCGATCTTCCTGGGCCGGAACGTGCCGGAGGCCCTGGGCGATTATCTGGCCGGGCCGAATCACACGCTGCCCACCAGCGGCACGGCGCGCTTTTCCAGCCCGCTTTCGGTGGACGATTTTGTAAAAAAGAGCAGCTTTATCTATTATCCCAAGGACGCGCTGGCCAAGGTGGCGGATCGTATCGTCGATTTTGCCGACCGCGAGGGCCTGCACGCGCACGCCGAGAGCGTGGCCGTGCGTTTCAGAAAATAAAGCGGCAGCTTTGCGAGGTACGATAATGAGCCGATTTTTCAGCCCGGAGCTGGCGAAACTTACGCCGTATACGCCGGGAGAACAGCCGCAGGATAAGCGGTATATCAAGCTGAATACCAACGAGAGCCCGTATCCGCCCGCGCCCGGCGTGGCCGCGGCGCTGCAGAACGCCTCCGCCGATGATCTACGGCTTTACAGCGACCCTGCGGCGGCAGAAGCGCGGGCCGCGATTGCCGCCTGTTATGGTCTTGAGCCGGCCAACGTCTTTCTCGGCAACGGGTCGGACGAGGTGCTGGCGTTTGCCTTTCAGGCGTTCGGCCGGGGGCGCAAAATGGTCTTCCCGGATATAACTTATGCGTTTTACAGCGTGTTCGCGGCGCTTTTCGGCATACCGTACCGCACGGCGGCGCTCACCGCCGATTTTGCCGTCGACCCGGCGGATTATTACGCGCCGGGCGAGCAGGTCGTTCTGGCCAACCCCAACGCCATAACCGGGCGGGAGCTTTCTCTGGACGCCTTGGCGGAAATTATCCGTCGCCACCCCGACGATATGGTGATAGTCGACGAGGCCTACGTGGATTTCGGCGGGCAAAGCGCCGTTTCGCTGCTGGATAAATTCCCCAATCTGCTGGTGGTGCAGACGATGTCCAAAAGCCGCCAGCTGGCCGGGGCAAGGATAGGCATGGCGTTCGGCAGCCCGGCGGTCATAGCCGACCTGAACACCGTCAAATTTTCGTTCAATCCCTATAACGTGAATCGCCTGTCGCTCAGTCTGGCGGCGGCGGCCGCGCGCGATAAGGCGTATTTCGCCGATTGCTGCGCCAAGATAATCGCCGACCGGGAATTTACGGCCGCAGGCCTGCAAAAGCTGGGCTTCAACGTGCTGCCCAGCCGGGCGAACTTCCTTTTGGCCGGCCACCCGGCGCTGGCCGGCGAGGCGTATTATAAGCAGTTGAAGGAGCGGGGAATATTGGTGCGCTGGTTCGACGAGCCGCGTATCCGCGATTTTGTACGCATAACGATAGGCAGCCACGCGGAAATGCAGACGCTGCTAAAGGAGACCGAGCTGATCCTGGCGGCAGCCGGGCGGCGCTGAAAGAAGCGGAGGGGAATATTATGGATAACGCGCCCAGAAAAGCGGCGAGAGAGCGCCTGACCAAAGAAACGCAGGTGCAGCTGACTCTGAACCTGGACGGCACGGGCCGGGCCGATATAGCTTCCGGCTGCGGTTTTCTGGATCATATGCTGGAGCTTTTGGCGGCTCACGGCGGCTTCGATCTGAATATCGTCTGCCACGGCGATACCGCAGTCGATTATCACCACACCACCGAGGATATCGCGATAACGCTGGGCGAGGCTATGGCTCAGGCATTGGGCGATAAGCGCGGCATCAACCGCTACGGCCAGCAGCTGCTGCCGATGGACGAAGCGCTGGTGCTGGTGGCCGTCGATATCAGCGGCCGGGCTTATCTTGGCTATCAGGCGGCGATACCGGCCGCCAAGGTGGGCGATTTCGATACCGAGCTGGCGGAAGAATTTATGCAGGCGTTCTGCCGCAGCGCGGGGCTGACGCTGCATATCCGGCAGCTGGCCGGGCATAACGCGCATCATATCATCGAAGCGATGTTCAAGGGCCTGGGGCGGGCGCTGCGTCAGGCTGTGGCGGTGGACGCTGCCAACGCGGGCCGCATACCCTCCACCAAAGGGGTGATTTGATTGACCGTCGCCATTATCGATTACGGCGTGGGCAACCTGTTTTCGCTGCGCTCCTCGCTCGATTATCTCGGCATAGATAACGTGCTGACGGGCGAGACGGCGGCGCTGCGGCGGGCGGATAAGCTGATATTGCCGGGGGTGGGTGCTTTCGGCGACGCGGCGGCCAAGCTGCATGAAAGAGGCCTGGCGGCGGCGATATGCCGGGAGGCGGCGGCAGAAAAGCCGCTGCTCGGCATTTGCCTGGGTATGCAGCTGCTGTTCGAGCTCAGCCATGAATTCGGCGAGCATAAAGGGCTGGCTCTGATACCGGGGACGGTGGAGCCGCTGGCCCCGGATCTGCCCAGCCCGGCGCTGAAAGTGCCGCACATCGGCTGGAATCGTCTTGATATCGTGCGGGACGACCCGTTGTTCAAATATTTTACGCCCGGCTCATACGTTTATTATGTGCACAGCTTTTACGCCAAAGGCTGCGCCGAAAGCACGCTGGCCACGTCGGAATACGGTATCCCGGTAACGGGCGCGGTGCGGCGCGGCAGCGTCTGGGGGACGCAGTTCCACCCGGAAAAAAGCGGCGCGGCCGGGCTGGCTCTGCTGCGGGCTTTCGCGGAGCTTTAGGGCAGTTTTTTCGGAGGTAAAAAGTGGAGATATTTCCGGCGATAGATCTCTCCGGCGGGCAGGTGGTGCGCCTGACGCAGGGCGATTATGACCAGATGACGGTCTATGGCAGAGACCCGGCCGCGGCGGCGCGGGCGTTTTTTGCCGTGGGCGCGCGTTATCTGCACGTCGTCGATCTGGACGGCGCCAAGGACGGCACGACGGCCAATTTCGCGGCGGTGCGGGATATCGCGGCGGCGGCCGGTATGTTCGTGGAGGTGGGCGGCGGTATCCGCGACGAGGAGCGCATACAAAAATATCTGGCGCTTGGCGTCGGCCGCGTGATACTCGGCACGGCGGCGGTGAAAAACTTTGAATTTACCCAGGCCATGGCGGCAAAATACGGCGAAAAGATCGCCGTTGGCGTGGACGCGCGGGGCGGCAAGGTGGCCGTCTCCGGCTGGCTGGAGGAAACGGAGCTTGATTGCGAAGACTTCTGCCGCAGACTGGCCGCGGCGGGCGTAAAAACCGTGATCGTGACGGATATTTCGCGGGACGGCGCGCTGGCCGGCGCTAACTTGGCGTTGTACCGCCGGCTTACGGCGATACCCGGCTTGTCCGTGGTGGCGAGCGGCGGCGTAAGCTTCCCGGCGGAGATAAGCGAGCTCGCGGCCCTGGGCGTTGCCGGCGTTATCATCGGCAAGGCCCTCTATACCGGCAAACTCGATCTGGCGGAATGCCTGCGGCTGGCAAAGGAGGCGGCACGATGATCAGCAAACGCATCATTCCCTGCCTGGATATCAGAGACGGCCAAGTCGTCAAAGGGCAGAATTTTCTGGACGTTAAAGCGGTGGCAGACCCGGTGGAGCTAGCCCGTTTTTATAATGAACAGGGCGCGGACGAACTGGTTTTTTATGACATCACGGCGAGCGTCGAAGGGCGCGGCCTGTTTGTGGATATCCTGCGGCGCGTGGCGGCAGAGATATTTATTCCGCTAACTGTGGGCGGCGGTATCCGCACGCTGGCGGATTTTGACCGCGTACTGAAAGCCGGGGCGGATAAGGTTAGCGTAAACAGCGGCGCTATCGACGACCCGTCTATCATAGCTAAAGCGGCGGCGCGCTACGGCAGCCAATGCGTGGTGCTGAGCCTTGACGTTAAGCGCGTGGGAGGTTCTTATCACGTTTTTGCCCGCGGCGGGCGCGAGGACACCGGGCTGGACGCGCTGGACTGGGCGGCTGCAGGCGTAGCAAACGGCGCGGGCGAGTTGGTCATCAACAGTATCGACACCGACGGCGTCAAACAGGGCTTCGACCTGCCGCTGCTGGACGCGGTGGCGGCCCGGGTGAGCGTGCCGATAATCGCGAGCGGCGGGGCCGGCAATATGGCGCATTTTGCCGAGCTTTTCCAACACCCCGGCGTAGACGCGGGGCTGGCCGCCTCGATCTTCCACCACCGGCAGGTGCTGATACCCGAACTGAAGCGCTATCTGCGGGCCAGGGGCATTGAAATGAGGATATGAATGACGATCTGGAGGGCAAAATGGCATTAAAGTTTGACGAAAAAGGGCTGATACCGGCCATTGTGCAGGACGAAGCCAGCGGCCAGGTGCTGACGCTGGCCTATATGAACGCGGAAAGCCTCGCCATAAGCATCGCGGAAAAGCGCACCTGCTTTTGGTCGCGCAGCCGGGGCAAGCTCTGGCGCAAAGGCGAGGAGAGCGGCAACGTCCAGCACATCGTCAGTATCACGGCGGACTGCGACGAGGACGCTCTGCTCATCAAGGTGAACAAAGACGGCCCGGCCTGCCACACGGGCCAGGAGAGCTGTTTTTTCAACCAAATTTATCTGGACGAGGCGGCGCAGAGCTTCACGCTGCAGGGGCTTTACGACCTGCTGGCCGGCCGCAAAGCCGCGCCGAAAGAGGGCAGTTATACGTCGTACCTTTTTGAAAAGGGCCTGGATAAGATACTGAAGAAGGTGGGCGAGGAGTCCACCGAGGTCATAATCGCGGCCAAGGCCGCAGACAGGGCGGAGACGGTATACGAGGTGGCCGATCTTTGCTATCACGTGCTGGTGCTGCTGGTAAATGCCGGCATCACGCTGGACGAGGTGAAGGCGGAGCTGGCCGGCCGTCATATAATCGACCATAAGGTCAAACAGGAGAAAATGCGGTGAAAAGGCTCAGCAACGCGCACACTCACACTTCCTATTGCGACGGCACGGCCACTCCGGCAGAAATGGCGGCCGCGGCATATCGCCTGGGCTTTGCCGCGCTGGGCTTCTCCGGCCACAGCTTTTGCCCGGCAGACGGCTTCGGCATGGACGCGGCGGCTCTGGCGGCCTATAAAAGCGAGGTGGCGGCGCTGCGGCGGGAATACGCCGGCAAAATGCCCATTTTTTGCGGGCTGGAGCTTGACAGCATGACGCCTATGCCCGCTCCCGGTGAATTTGCTTATCTGATCGGCAGCGTGCATAACGTGACCGCGCCGTACGGCGAGGTCTGGCCGGTGGATATGTCGGCCGAGGCGACGGCTGAAGCGATAAGAGCCTTCGGCGGCGACCCTTATGCCTATGCGGCGGCCTATTTTGCAGCGGTGGACGAAATGCTGACCACGCGCCGGGTGGACGTCGTCGGCCATTTTGATCTGGTCGGCAAGTTCAACGCGGCCGGGCGTTTTTTTGACGAGACGGCCCCCGCTTATAGAAAAGCGGCCGCCCAGGTCATGGAGCGGCACGCCGACGAATTCGTTTTTGAGATAAACACCGGGGGCATGAGCCGCTATGGTCTGCGGCGGCCTTACCCGGATTATTGGCTGTGGGATATCTTAAAAGCCCACCATACGCCCGTTATCATCGCTACCGACAGCCACGTGCCGGAAACGCTGGATTTTCAGCTGGCGGAAATGTGGGAGCGGGCGGAGAGCTTCGGGCTCAAAGTCGTGGATATACTGGATATCTGCGC
>CANQSW010000078.1 GCA_947626615.1 uncultured Peptococcaceae bacterium
CCTCGCCGGGCGCCTGCGTCAACATGCAGGCCGCGCTCTGCGTCTTGGGGAAGGCGATAACGTCGCGGATACTTTCCGCCCCGGTCATCAGCATGATCATGCGGTCCAGGCCGAAGGCCATACCGCCGTGCGGCGGCACGCCGTATTCAAACGCGTCGAGCAGGAAGCCGAAGTTGGCATGGGCGCTCTCCTTGGTGAAGCCCAGGCACTCCAGCATTTTCTCCTGCAGCTCCATACTGTGGATACGGATAGAACCGCCGCCCAGCTCCACCCCGTTTAAGACCATATCGTAGGCGCGGGCGCGGACGCGGCCCGGCTCGTCGTCCAGATATTGCACGTCCTCCAGCATCGGGCAGGTGAACGGGTGGTGCATCGCGGTGTAGCGGTTCTCCTCCTCCGACCACTCCAGCAGCGGGAATTCCGTCACCCAGCAGAAGTTGAATTCCTTTTCGTCGATCAGATCTTCGCGCCGGGCGATCTCGCAGCGCAAATGCCCCAGCGCGTCCGCCACGACCAACGGCTTATCCGCCACGAAGAGCAGCAGATCGCCGGGTTCGGCGTCCATGCGCTGGCAGAGTGCTTGCAGCTGCTCCGCCGTAAAGAATTTGGCGATAGAAGATTCCACGCCGCTCTCGGTCACTTTCAGCCAGGCCAGGCCCTTGGCGCCATAGATAGCCACGAACGCGGTCAGCGCGTCGATCTCGCGGCGAGAATATTTGCCGCAGCCCTTGGCGTTGATGCCCTTCACCCGGCCGCCGCTTTTGGCAACGTTGGCAAACACCTTGAAATCGCTGTCTATGACCAGATCGGCCACGTCGACCAGCGGAATGGCAAAGCGAAGATCCGGCTTATCCGAGCCGTATGTCTCCATCGCCTCGTGCCAGGTGAGACGGCGGAACGGCGTGGGGATCGTGATGCCCAGCGCCTTGGCGAACACCTCGGCCACCATGCCTTCCATCAGCGTCTGTATCTCGGCTTCGTCGATGAAGGACATTTCCAGGTCCACCTGCGTGAATTCCGGCTGGCGGTCGGCGCGCAGATCTTCATCGCGGAAGCAGCGGGCGATCTGGAAGTATTTATCGAAGCCGGAGACCATCAGCAGCTGCTTATAAAGCTGCGGCGACTGCGGCAGCGCGTAGAACTGGCCGGGGTGCACGCGGCTGGGAACGAGATAATCGCGTGCGCCCTCCGGCGTGCTTTTGCCCAGCATCGGCGTTTCTATCTCCAGAAAACCGTGGCGGTTCAGATAATCGCGCATCGCGAACGCCACGTTGTGACGCAGCTGCAGGTTGGCCTGCATTTCCGGCCGGCGCAGGTCAAGATAACGGTATTTCAGACGCACCAGCTCGTCCACGTCCACGCCGTTTTCAACGTAAAACGGCGGCGTTTTTGAGGCGGCCAGCACTCTGACCTCGCTGATATAGACTTCGATCTCGCCGGTGGCCAGATTGGGGTTCACCGTGCCTTCCGGCCGGGGACGCACCTTGCCCACCGCCGCCAGCACGTATTCGTTGCGCACGCGCTCCGCCTTGCCGAAAGCGTCCGCGCCGCTTTCAGGGTCAAAAACGATCTGCACCAGGCCCGTGCGGTCGCGCAGGTCGATAAAGATCAGGCCGCCGTGATCGCGCCGGCGCTGCACCCAGCCCATCAGCGTGACCTCCCGGCCGATCTGATCGGCGCGCACCTCGCCGCACATCATGGTACGTTTGAGCCCCGCCAAAGATTCACTCATAATGCTTCCTCCAAAAACGATATAATTTCCGGCAGCTTACTGCCGCGACTGACTATATAGTATAGCACATTTTGCGCGATAAGCCAATCAGGCAAATTTTGCGGCCAGATACGCAACCGCCTCGGCCAGCGGTATCTCCCGCTGCTCGCCCGCCGCCATATCGCGGAGCTGCACCGTGCCGCGGGACAGCTCCTCCCCGCCCACGATCAGCGTATAGGCCGCCGCGAATTTATCGGCGTATTTGAACTGCGCCTTCAGGCTGCGGCCCATAACGTCCTGCGCGGCGGCGATACCGCGGCGGCGCAGCTCGGTGGCAAGGCGGAAAGCCTCCGCCGCCGCGCCGTTATCGAGAGCGGCCACAAAAACGTCCACCCCGCGCTCCGCCGGCAGCTCGATCTGCTGCGCGGCCAGAGCGTTGAAAACGCGCTCCATACCCAGCGCAAAGCCGACGCCGGGGGTGGGCTTGCCGCCCAGCTCCTCCACCAGACGGTTATAGCGGCCGCCGCCGCAGACGGCGCTCTGCGCGCCGATATCGTCCAGCAATATCTCGAACGCGGTGTTGGTGTAATAATCCAGCCCGCGCACCAGCCGGGTGTTTATCTTATAGGGAATGTTTATCGCGTCCAGATAGCGGCAGACCGCCGCGAAATGCTTGCGGCAATCGTCGCAGAGAGCGTCCAGCGTGGTCGGCGCGCCGGCCAGATACCGCTGACATTCGGGGTTTTTGCAATCCAAAATGCGCAGCGGGTTCTTCTCAAAGCGCTCGCGGCAGCTGTCGCAGAGCTTGTCCAGATTCGGCCGCAGAAAATCCTGCAGCGCCTGGCGATAAGCCGGGCGGCACTCCGGGCAGCCCACGCTGTTGATATTAAGCTCCAGCCCTTTCAGGCCAAGGCGCTGATAAAACTCCCACGCCAGCGCGATGATCTCCGCGTCGGCGGCAGGCGAAGCCGCGCCGAAACATTCCACACCGAACTGGTGGAACTGGCGGAAACGCCCGGCCTGCGGGCGCTCGTAGCGGAACATCGGGCCGATATAATAGAGCTTGGTCGGCTGCGGACGCGCGGCCAGCTTGTTTTCGACGTAGGCGCGCACGGCCGAGGCGGTGTTCTCCGGGCGCAGGGTGACGCTGCGGCCGCCGGCGTCCTCAAACGTGTACATCTCCTTCTGCACGATGTCCGTGGTATCCCCCACGCCGCGCAGAAAAAGCTCCGTTTCCTCAAAGATCGGCGTGCGTATCTCCTCATAACCGAATTCGTGGCAAAGCTCGCGCAGCAGGGCCTCCACGTATTGCCATTTGCCGGTATCCTCCGGCAAAAAATCGTTGGTGCCTCTCGGCCTTTTGGTCAGCATAGTCTCTCTCCTAAAAAATTATTGCAGGAACGGGTTGAATTTCTGCTCGTCCGCCAGAAACGTGTGCGGCCCATGCCCCGGAAACACCGGGAGGCTGCCGTCCAGCGGCAAAAGTTTGGCGCGGATAGATTTGATCAGATCGTCGTAGCTGCCGCCGGGCAGATCCGTCCGCCCGATCGAAAGCTGGAACAGCGTGTCGCCGGAAAAGATCAGTTCGTCGCCCGCCGCCCCGGCGATAACATAGCAGACGCCGCCCGGCGTGTGGCCGGGGGTGTGCAGCACGCGGATTTTATAGCCGCCAAACGGCAGCTCGTCGCCGTCGGCAAGCGTTCTATCCGCGGTGGAAGGCTTGAAGCGCACGCGGAAGGTGGAATCCGCCCCCTGCCGCAGCATGGCCGCGTCGGCCGCGTGTATCAGCAGCGGCGCGCCGGTCTTGGTCTGCAGCTCCGCGTTGGCGCCGATATGATCCCAATGGCCGTGCGTGTTCAGGATATATTTGACGGGAAAGCCCAACTCCTCCACCGCCTGCCACAGCACGGGGAAATCCCCCGCCGGGTCGATGACCACGGCTTCTCCTGCCTGTTTATCGGCCAAAATATAGCAGTTGGTGCCGATCTCGCCCAGCTCCAGCCGGAGCAGGCGCAGGTTTTCGTCGCCGAGCTTGTATTCCACCATATTGCCTTTCTGCATAGCTGCCTCCTTCCTGCGCCGGGCGCTCAGCGGGCGCCGGCCTTGCGGTTCACCGCCGTGACGCCGCGTATCTTCTTCAGCTTGTTGATAATATATTCCAACTGGTTCAGATTGTTTATCTCCATTTTGACGCTGCCGTGGCAGATCTTATCTTCGTCCACCTCGAAGTTGATGGAGTTTATCCGTGTTCTGGTCTCGGAAATGGCGGACATGATGTTCATGCCGAGATTATCGCGATCCACCGCCACCACTTCGATCTCCGCCCGGAAAACGCCGGCGTTTTTATCGTCCCATTGCACGTCCACCATACGTTCCGGCTCGTGCGTCTGATAATAATGCACGTTCGGGCAATCCGCCTTGTGAATGGATACGCCGCGCCCGCGCGTGATATAACCGACGATAGCGTCGCCCGGCAAGGGCTGGCAGCAGTTGGCGATACGCACCATGAGATCGGCCTCGCCCTTCACCCAAACGCCCTTGTCGTGCGTGGCGTCGCTGCCGGAAAACGGCCGTACCTTCATCGTCTGGCCCACGCCGGCGGCGTCGGGCTCAGGCTCGGGCAGCAGCGCCCGGCGCAGCGCCTGATCCTCTTTGATCTTGTTGATGATGCCGATGCTGGTGATAGCGCCCTCGGCCAGCGCCACGTACATATCCTCCGCCGAGACGAAGTTCGTGCGCTTGATTATCTCGTTCAGGCGCTCCGTCTTGAACATGGCGGCAAGGTCGATGTTGTTCTTGAGCGCCTCTTTTTCCAGCATGGCGCGGCCCTTTTGCACGGAAAATTCGTCGCGGCCCTCCTTGCGGAACCATTGGCGTATTTTGTTTTTGGCCTGATTGGTGCGGGCTATCTTCAGCCAGTCGCGGCTGGGGCCGGTGCCGCGGGCCGTCAGAATTTCCACAATATTGCCGTTTTCCAGCGTGGTATCCAGCTGGACGATACGGCCGTCCACCTTGGCGCCCACGCATTGGTGGCCCACCTGGGTATGCACGCGGTAGGCAAAATCTATCGGCGTAGCGCCGTAGGGCAGCTCGATCACGTCGCCGGCGGGCGTGAACACGAACACCGACTGTTCGCCGAAGAAATCGCCCTTGACGTTCTCCACGAACTCCTTGGCGTCGCTGACCTCCTTCTGCCAATCCAGCATCTGGCGCAGCCAGGCCAGCCGGTTATCCGTATCGCGGGCGGCGTTGGAATTATCCACGCCCTTGCCCTCTTTATACTTCCAATGGGCGGCGATACCGTATTCCGCCACCTGATGCATTTCGTAGGTGCGTATCTGCACTTCCACCGGGCGGCCGGCCGGGCCGATCACCGTGGTGTGCAGGCTTTGATACATATTCGCCTTGGGCATGGCGATGTAATCCTTGAAGCGGCCGGGCATGGGCTTCCACAGCGTGTGGACCACGCCCAACGCCCCATAGCAATCCTTTACGGTATCGACCAGCACGCGCACCGCGTGGATATCGTATATCTCGTTCAGCGGCTTGTTCTGCCGCTGCATTTTGCGATAGATTGAGTAGAAGTTTTTCGGCCGCGCCGTGATCTCGCAGGCGATGTTGGCCTCCTCCAGATGCTGCCGTATCGTTTCGGAGACTTCGTTTAAGAACTGCTCGCGCTCGTCGCGCTTCATGGTGAGCTGCTCGGCCAGGTCGTTATACGCCTCCGGCTCAAGATAGCGCAGGCAGAGATCCTCCAGCTCCCATTTGATCATATAAATGCCAAGGCGGTGCGCCAGCGGCGCGAATATCTCCTGCGTCTCCAGCGCGATCTCTTTTTTGCGCAGCTCCGAGCGGTGGCTGGAGAGCGTCCGCATATTGTGCAGGCGGTCGGCCAGCTTGATGATGATGATGCGGATATCCTTGCTCATGGCGAGGAACATCTTGCGCAGGTTCTCCACCTGGCGCTCCTGCTTGGAGCGAAATTCCAGTTTGGAAAGTTTGGTCACGCCGTCCAAAAGCAGCACCATATCGTCGCCGTAAAGCTCGCGTATCTGCTCCAGCGTCATGTCGGTGTCTTCCACCACGTCGTGCAGCAGGCCCGCCATGATCGTCGTATCGTCCATGTGCAGCGAGGCCAAAATGCTCGCCACCGCCAGCGGGTGCATGATATACGGCTCGCCGGAATCGCGCTTTTGGTCGCCGTGCAGGCGGGCCGCCAGCTCGTAGGTGGCGCGTATCTTCTCCTTATCGCAGGAGGGATTATATTCTTCTATCTGCGCCAGCAGCTCGTCGAACTGCGTGCTAACAACCGTGTCGGATTTCATATTCTCTCACCTTTATCACAGATTTGGCCGCCCGCCGGGCGGAGGTCAGTTGGAGACCAGCTCGTATCTGGCCGCGCTTTCATACATCAGCGGCAATTCGGCGTCGCCGGAGAGCCGGAAGGTTATGCGCAGGCACTCGCAGGGCATGAGATCGCCCGCGTCGATAACAGCGGGCAGCTCCGCCGCCAGATCGAAATCATACGGGCTGACGCCGCGCGCCCGGACGATCCGGCAAAGCGCCGCCTCGTTGCTCACCGCCGGGCCGAAATCGCCGGCCTCGAACCACAGTTCGTCCAGCGCGTAGCCCAGCAGATCGGCGGTATAGAGGCCGTCCTCCTCCGTTATCGGGGCGGACAGGCGGTAATAGACCGCGCCGTTATTGTCCCAGCCGGTGGAGCGGTAATAGCC
>CANQSW010000079.1 GCA_947626615.1 uncultured Peptococcaceae bacterium
TCCTGCCCCGTCGGGCCGTTACGGTTTTTGGCCACGATGATCTCGACGATCTCGCCGCCCTGGCCGCCGTTTTCTTCGGAAACGCTTTTTTTGTTGTTGATGAAGATGACCACGTCGGCGTCCTGCTCGATAGCGCCGGATTCCCGCAGGTGCGAGAGCAGCGGCGCGCTGTCTCGGCCCTGCTCGGAAAGACGCGAAAGCTGCGAGAGCGCCAGCACCGGCACGTCCATTTCCTTGGCCAGCGCCTTCAGCGAGCGCGATATCTCCGCGATCTCCAGCTGGCGGCTCTCCACCCGGCTGGCGGAGTTCACCAGCTGCAAATAGTCCACCACGATGAGATCCAGCCCCTGCTCCGCCTTGATCCGGCGGCATTTGGCGCGCATTTCGGGTATGGTTATGGCCGAGGAATCGTCAAAATAGAGCCGGCAGCTCTGGAATTTTTGCAGCTCGCCGTGCAAAAGCTCGCGTTCGTTTTTGTTCAGCTGGCCGCTCCGCCATTTGCGCTGGTCGATACGGGCGAAGCTGCACAACGTGCGCTGCGCCAGCTGACCCGCCGGCATTTCCAGACTGAACACCACGCAGGTCTTGTTCTGCACCAGAGCGGCGTTGGCCGCGATGTTCACCGCCATGGACGTTTTGCCGCAGCCGGGCCGTGCCGCCAGAATAATGAGGTCGCCCTTTTGCAGGCCGGAAAGATATTTGTCCAGATCGCGGAAGGTGGGTATGCCGGTGATGCCGTCGTGGGCCTTGATATCGTCCAGCTTGTTGAATTCCGCCGACATCACGTCCGCCGCCAGCTGCACGCCGCTGCCCAGCCGCTGCTCGCCGATCTTATCCACCACGGCGGCCGCGTCGCCCAAAAGCTCCAGCGCGTCTTTGTGGCCCTGATAGCCGTCGTCCACGATCTTCTGCGCCGCGTTTATCAGCTGCCGCTGCACCGCCTTATCCGCCACGATGTGGCTGTAAAACTCGGCGTTTTCGGCGCTGGGCACTTCGTTGGTGAGCGAGGCCAGATAGACGTTGCCGCCCACCAGCTCCAGCTGGCCCTCCTTGGCCAGACGCTCCGCCACCGCCACCAGATCGCAGGCGTGGCTTTCGCGGTTCAGCTCCAGCATGGCCTGAAAGATCAGCTGGTGCTCTTTTTTATAGAAATCCTCGGGGCGCACAAATTCCATCGCGCTGAAAATGGCGCTGTCGTTCAACAGACAAGCGCCCAGCACGGCCTTTTCCGCCGTCAGGCTCTGCGGCGGTATCCTTCCGTTTGGCATGGCAGCCCCTCCTTCGCTTTTTGCCGCGGCTTATTCCGCCGCGACGATGTTTAGCTTGACTTTCTGGTTCACGCCGGCGTAGAGCTTCAGCACCGCTTCCGCCTCGCCCAGATTTTTGATCGGCTCTTTGATCTCCACCTTGCGCTTGTCCAGCTCCATACCGAGGCGCGCCGAAATGGCGTCCGCCACCTCTTTGTTCGTCACCGAGCCGAAAAGCCGCCCGGCCTCGCCCGCCTTTACGGGGATATCCACCGTTATTTTGGCGACCTCCGCCGCCAGACGCTGGGCCTCCGCCAGCTCCGCCGCGGCCTTATCCGCCTGCTTTTTCTGCTCGTGCGCCAGGTTCTTCAGATTCTGCGGCGTGGCCTCCAGCGCCAGCTTGCGGTTCAGCAGAAAGTTGCGGGCATAGCCGTCGGCCACCTGCTTCACCTCGCCGCGCTTGCCCAGAGCCTTTACGTCCTCCAGCAAAATGACTTTCATCTATGCGTCAGCTCCTTAAAAAATCGGAATAAAATGCTTAACGGTTTATTTTAACATATTTTTCCGCTATTGTAAAACTTTTGATATAAAACTTTTGACATAAAACTTTTTTACACCCGCTTGTCGAACCGCCGCATGACCTGCCGGAGATCGAACAGGCTGTCCAGCAGGCCCACCAGCACCAGCGCCGGGGCGACCAGCTGAAACGCGAATATCAGCAGCACCACGAAAACGAACAGCATCCAGCGCGTGTTCCAAAAAGCCGCCTGCCAGTAGAAAAACGTGAGGCCGGCCAGCATCAGCAGCGCCTGGTAGATATACATCACGTTGTCGGCAATGAGCTGCAATATCTCCATGGGCGTCTGGCGGTTCAGCAGCCAGCAGGCCAGGGCGATAATCAGCCCCCAGAGCGTGTACCAGGGCAGCCGCCATTCCACAAAAGGCGGTAGCTTTGCCACGGCATAGCCCAGCCGCCGGAAGATATAGGTCGTCAGCGCGTAGGCGATGCCGGCCTCGAACATGGAAACGAAGATCAGGCTGGAGGGCAGCATTTGCAGCACGCGCTCCTCCAGCAGGGCCGCGTATTCCGCCGTCGTCATCGTGCCGAGCAGCTGCGAGAGATTGCCGTTGGCGTCCATCGTGTTGACGTAGAACTGCACGAACTCATGCACCTGCTCGCCGAAATCCAGCGCGTCAAAACCGGCTAGCGCCGAGGAGAGCGCCAGCAGAGCCAGCATGCCCGCCGCCGATATCAGCACGCCCACCACGATGACCAGCCAGGGTTTGACGCCGCGCCGCGCCGCCCAGCCGTACCAAAAGCCCACGCCGCCCATGTTTATCAGCATGGAGAGCGCGCCGAGCGGCCCGATAAACAGCGAAAGCAGCAGCGCCGTCAGCAATATGCCGGCCAGCCCGAAGCCAGCGCCGAAGCGCCGCACCAAAAGCGCCAGCGGCACCGGCCACAAAAACAGCGCCACCAGCCAGATGAACGGCAGATAAGAAGCGGAAAGCCCGAAAATGACCGCGCAGGCCACCAGCATAGCGCCCTCCGCCACCTTGCGGGCGGGCGTGGGGTCGGCCTCGAACAGCGGCCGCCGGGGCGGCGTTCCCTTTTGATTTATATCTTCAAACAATATAGACACCTCGCAGGCTGCCAAAAAAGCAGCTTTTTTTGTTATTTTAGCCCGACATTCTAAACTGAATGTTAAGCCGCGTTTGGCGGTTTTGTTATTATATTCGACCTGCCGGGGCGTTTTTCCTGCGGCGGACGAGCGGCCCGGCGGCTATGCTCATGTATTTTTGCAAAAACATTTTAATATATATGTACATTCGGCGTTTTTTCCGCTACAATAAAGGCAATACGTTTCGACCCGGGAGGTTTTTATGCTCAACGATCTGCTGTTTGCGGCCGAGGCGCTGGGGCTCATCGCTTTTGCCGCCTCCGGCGCGATGCTGGCCGCCGAGAAAAATCTGGATATCTTCGGCATTTGGGTGCTGGCCATGGTGACGGCGCTGGGCGGCGGCGTGATGCGCGACCTGCTGCTGGGCATCACCCCGCCCGCGATGTTTAGCAACTATATCTTCTTTCTGCTGGCGACGCTGACGGCCTGCGTGGTTTTTCTGGCCTATCGCTTCGCCTGCGGCAACAACGCCGGCTGTTGTATCAACTACCGCGCGCTGGTGAACTGCTTCGACGCGGTGGGGCTGGGCGTTTTCAGCGTCTCCGGCGTCAGCGTGGCCATAGAACAGGGCTTTGCCTCTAACCCTATTTTGGCCGTCAGCGTCGGCGTGGTGACGGGCATTGGCGGCGGCATGCTGCGCGACCTTTTGAACGGCGAGATACCCTCCGTTTTGCGCAAACACGTCTACGCGCTGGCCGCTATCATCGGCGCGGCGCTCTATTATATCCTGGCGGTGTGGTGCGAGCTGCCGCTTGTGGCCCTGCCCTGCGGCATACTTGCCACCTTCGCCATACGCATGGCCGCCACCTGCTACAAATGGCATCTGCCCCGGCCGCTCGACCGCAAATAGCGGCAATTTTGGCAAAATAAATGGACAAACAGCGAAAAATTTGTTAAAATAATTTATTACTTATATTCTCCGCCCGCCGGAATCGCCGGCCGGGCAAAAAGGAGCTGCAATATGAGCAAACTGGACGAGGCGCGGGCCGAGATCAACCGGATCGACGCCGAGATGCTGCGGCTTTTCGAGCAGCGGCTGGACGCGGCGGGCGCTATTTTGGCCTGCAAGCGCGAGCAGGCTCTGCCCGTGTTCGACGCGGCGCGGGAACAGCAGGTGCTGGAGCGCAATCTGGCCGCGCTGCAAAACCCGGCCTACGCGCCCTATTACCGGCGTTTTCTGCAAAATATGATGGATATCAGCAAGGATTACCAGCGGGCGGAGCTCTCGCAGAACACCGTGGCCTACGCCGGGGCGGCGGGCGCTTTTGCCGCGCAGGCCGCCAAAAGCCTGTTCCCGGATTATCTCCGCCACAGCTGCGAGGATTTTGAGGAAGTCTTTCAGCAGGTCATCAAGGGGCGGGCCGCGTTCGGCGTGATACCGTTTGAAAACTCCTACGCGGGCGAGGTCGGCGAGGTGTTCGACCTGCTGTTCAAGCACCCCTGCCACATTCAGGCTATCTGGGATCTGCCCGTGCGGCAGAACCTGCTGGCCCTGCCAGGCGCAACTATCGCCGATATCAAAAAGGTGCTCTCGCACCCGCAGGCGCTCTCGCAATGCGCGCCGTTTTTGCAGCAGCACGGTCTTTTGGCCGAGCCGCACACCAACACGGCGCTGGCCGCTAAAATGGTGGCGGAAAAGCGGGATAAAAGCCTGGCCGCTATCGCTTCGGCCGAAAGCGCCGACCTCTACGGGCTGGAGATACTGGCGGAGGGCGTGAACAGCAGCGCCGCCAACACCACCCGCTTTATCGTGATCGGCAAGGAGCTGCCCGTCACCGGCAGCCGCTTCAACCTGCTCTTCACCGTGAACCACCACGCCGGGCAGCTGGCGCGCGTGATGTCCCTTATAGGCGACTTGGGCTTCAACATGGAGAGCATCAAATCCCGCCCGATCAAAGACCTGCCCTGGCAATATTATTTCTACGTGGAGATCGAGGGCAGCTTGCAGGACGAGGCGACCAAAGCGCTGCTGCAAAAGCTGAAGACCAGCTGCGACAGCCTGAAAATTTTAGGTTCTTACGATATACAGCAAATCGACCAGTAAAACGGAGGCAAAAAACATGAAAATAACCGTTGATATCCCCGGCCACAAATATAATATCCACCTGCAGCGGGGTATTCTCAAGGACGTGCACAAATTCGTCGACTTAAACCGCAAGGTGCTTATCGTGACCGACGACGAGATACCCGAGCAATACGTGGACGCGCTGCAAAAGCAATGCCCGGACAGCTATCTGGCCACGGTGCACGCCGGCGAACAATCCAAATGCTTCATCTACCTGCAATTTATCTGGAACGCCCTGCTGGATAACGGCTTCGGCCGCAAAGACCTGCTTATCGCCTTGGGCGGCGGCGTGGTCGGCGACCTCACCAGCTTTGCGGCGGCCACCTATATGCGCGGCGTGGATTACGTGAATATCCCCACTTCCACGCTGGCGCAGATCGACAGCAGCATCGGCGGCAAGGGCGCGATCAACCTGGGCGACGTGAAAAACATCGTGGGCGCGTTCCACCAGCCCCGCGCCGTTTTCATCGACCCGGACGTGCTGACCACGCTTGACGACCGCAACTATTATAACGGGCTGGCCGAGGCCGTAAAAGCCGGCATGATCGGCGACGCGGAGCTCTTTCAGCTGTTCGAGCAGCTGCCGGCGGACCGGGCGGCGATACAGTCCGACTACATCGAAAAGATCATCGAAAAGGCCCTGCTCGTCAAGAAAAACGTCGTGGAGCAGGACGAACGCGAAACGGGCCTGCGCCAGATACTGAACTTCGGCCACACGATCGGCCACGCGATAGAAAGCGCGGGCGAGCTGGCCGGTATGCTGCACGGCGAGGCTATCGCCGCGGGCATGGTGCAGGTGACGGAAGACCCGGCTGTCAAGGAACGGCTGATCGCCGTGTTGCAGAAGCTGAACCTGCCCACCTCGCACGATTACCCGGCGGAGCAGCTAAAAGACATCATCGCGCACGACAAAAAGGCCGGCGGCGGGCGTATCACGCTGATAAAAGTGCCGGAGATCGGCAGGGCGGAGCGCGTGAAGCTGCCGCTTGACGCTATCGAAAAATATCTGTAAATCTCTGTTTAGGAGCGCTTTATGAAAAGCATTTTCGGCAAAAACCTGACCGTCGCCCTGTTCGGCGAAAGCCACGGCCCGGCCGTCGGCGCGGTGATAGACGGACTTGCCCCCGGCATCGAGCTGGACCTGGAGCATATCCGCCGCCAGCTTGCGCTGCGCCGGGCGGGCGCTAACGCGGCGCTTTCCACCGCCAGGCAGGAGACGGACGAATTCGAGCTGCTTTCCGGCTATTTTCAGGGCCGCACCACGGGCACGCCGCTGGCGCTGCTTATCCGCAACCAGGCGGCCAAAAGCGGCGATTATGAACGAACGAAAGACCTGCTGCGGCCGGGTCACGCCGATTACACGGCCTTTGCCAAATACGGCGGCTGGCAGGATTATCGCGGCGGCGGGCATTTCTCCGGCCGGCTCACCGCG
>CANQSW010000080.1 GCA_947626615.1 uncultured Peptococcaceae bacterium
GCCTTCCACCGCCTCCACATCACGGATGATCTTCGACTGCAGACGCCCCGACTGGGTCTCGATATGGTAAGAGATAGAAAGCTGCTGCAGCTTGCGGATCAGCGCCTTGCGAAGTCCCGTCTCCGCGTACCGGGTGGACTGGCTCTTATAATCTGTGTAAAGATAATTCATAGGCACGTTCAGACACACCAGAATGATCATCAATATGGTATAAAACACAATATTTCCCGTACTGTCAGGATTCTGCGTGGTGATGTCGTTGATAATGTTCGCGGTGACAATAGGCAGCACCCAGACACAGGCGTGCTTGCAGAAGAAAAAGAACACCGCCAGCAGGAATTTATGGTAGTTTCCCTTATACAAAGACACCAGGATCTTTAACGGGTGCCCCTGATGTTTCCTGTAACACTCAATAAACCAATGCTCCGGTTCGATTCCTTTTGGAGCTTTCAGCTTCTTTTCTAAAGATGACATATCAATCCTCTCCCGGCTTGTTTGGTAATGCGTTTCCGCAAAGAAAGGGATGCCTTTTCAGACATCCCTGTTTTGCTCTTTACGCTGCGGCATATTCCCAGGAAACCTGCGTTTCCGGGCAGCCCGATGTTTTCTAGTTGTTGATCAGCTTATCCGCCTCGTTGTTCCAGCTGTAGAGCTTTCTGATCTCCTCGCCGACCTTTTCGGAGGGGTGAGCCTGCGCTTTTTTGCGCATGGCGTTGAAATGTACCTGGCCGCCCGTCTCGGACATATCCGCCAAGAACGCGGAGGCAAAAGTGCCGTCCTGGATATCGGCCAAAATTTTCCGCATGGCCTTTTTGGTATCTTCGGTGATGATCTTCGGGCCGGTGACGTAATCGCCGAACTCGGCGGTGTTGGAAATGGAATAGCGCATGCCGGCAAAGCCGCTCTGATAGATCAGGTCTACGATCAGCTTCATCTCGTGGATACATTCAAAATAGGCGTTTACGGGGTCATAGCCCGCCTCCACCAGCGTATCGAAGCCGGCCTGCATCAGGGCGCAGACGCCGCCGCAAAGCACGGCCTGCTCGCCGAAAAGGTCGGTCTCGGTCTCGGTCTTAAAGGTGGTCTCCAGCACGCCGGCGCGCGCGCCGCCGATAGCCAGCGCATAGGCCAGCGCCAGATCCTTGGCCTGGCCGGTGGCGTCCTGCTCCACCGCGATCAGCATCGGCACGCCCTTGCCCGCCAGATACTCGCTGCGAACGGTGTGGCCCGGCCCTTTGGGCGCGATCATCGTCACGTCGACGTCCGCCGGGGGCTTGATCAGGCCGAAGTTGATGTTGAAGCCGTGCGCAAACATCAGCATATCGCCCGCTTTCAGGTTGGGAGCGATATTGTCTTTATACATCTTGGCCTGCTTTTCGTCGTTGATCAGGATCATAATGATATCCGCCAGCTTGGCCGCCTCGGCCGAGGTGTATACGGCAAAGCCCTCCGCCTCCGCCTTGGCCCAGGAGCTGCTGCCCTCGTAGAGGCCGATGATAACGTCGCAGCCGGAATCCTTCAGGTTCTTGGCGTGGGCGTGACCCTGCGAGCCATAGCCGATAATAGCGATCTTTTTGCCCTTCAGCAGAGAAAGGTCGCAGTCTTCCTGATAATAAATTTTACCCATGATACTTTTCCTCCTTAAAAATCGACCTGCGCCCGCTGCGGCAGGGTATGCCGCGGCAGGCGTGTTTTTAATATATCAATAATACAACCAAAGCGCCTAAAAAACAATAGCCTGCCAAAACAATTTTGCCATTTATGGCAAAAGAATACTGCATACACAAGGCCCCGGCTTAGAATTTGCCGAAGATCCAGCTTATCAGCAGGTTGCAGACGGAAATGACGATGCTGGCCACCACCGCCGCGCCGAAGCCAGATAACGTGCAGCCCGGTATCAGCCACACCGCCAGCCACAGCATAAAGCCGTTCAGGATAAGCGCGAAAACGCCCAGCGTCAGCAGCGTCAGCGGCAGGGCCGCGATCTGCAATATCGGCTTGATGCTGAGATTCAGCGCCGTAAACAGCGCCGCCGCCACCAAAAGAGAAAGCAGGCTGGAAAAATGCAGCCCGGTCACCAGCCTTTCCGCCACCAGCATAGCCACGGCGTTGGTCAGCGCCATAATCAATATCTGCTCGCGGTTTCTGGAGGGTTCCACGTAATTGCCCTTGTTGTCGATATAGCCGCCGCTCATAAATATCCCCCTTTTTTTCGTGATACGTCCGAATATTGCGGAATAACGATTGTTTTTTCCGCCCGGATTGGCTAAAATAAGTTTAGCATTATCCGGCGGAAAATGCAACGCTATTCCACCACAGAAAGGAAAATAACCATGCAGGATCCAAGAATAAAACGGCTGGCGCAGAATCTGGTGCGCTATTCCACCCGCGTGCAGCCGGGCGAAAAGGTGCTGATAGAGCTTTCCGGCGAAGCAAATGAACTGGCCGCGGCGCTTATAGAAGAAATCTACGCGGCGGGCGGCCTGCCCTTTGTGACGATCAAGCAGGAGGAGATCAAGGCGGTGCTGCTGGCCGGGGCCACCAAAGAGCAAATGGAGCTTTGCGCCAAATACGAGGCCGCGCGTATGCGGGATATGGACGCCTACATCGGCGTGCGCGCCGGCGCAAACAGCTTCGCGCTCTCCGGGCTGCCGCAGGAAAAGATCGACCTTTTCAACAAATATTGGCAGCAGCCGGTGCATATGGATATCCGCGTGCCTAAGACCAAATGGGTGATACTCCGCTGGCCGAATCACAGCATGGCGCAGCTGGCCAAGATGCCCACCCGCCGCTTCGAGGATTACTTTTTCGCCGTCTGCAATCTGGATTACGCCAAGATGAGCCGCGCGATGGACCCGCTGGCGGAGCTGCTGAACCAGACCGACCGCGTGGAGATAAAAGCCCCCGGCACGGACCTTTCGTTCAGCATCAAGGGTATACCCGCCGTGAAATGCGCGGGCGAATGTAATATCCCGGACGGCGAGGTCTACACCGCCCCGGTGCGCGATTCCGTGAACGGCGAGCTGACCTATAACGCCCCCTCGCTCTACCAGGGGACGACGTTTGAAAACGTGCATCTGCGCTTTGCCGACGGCAAAATAATCGCCGCCGAAGCCGGGCCGAACACGGAAAAGCTGAACCAGATCCTTGACGCCGACGAAGGCGCGCGCTACATCGGCGAATTTGCGCTGGGGCTTAACCCCAACGTCACCACGCCTATCTGCGATATCCTGTTCGACGAAAAGATCCGCGGCAGCTTCCACTTCACCCCCGGCGACTGCTACGAGGACGCGCCCAACGGCAACAAAAGCTCTATCCATTGGGATATGGTGCAGATACAGACGCCGGAGGCGGGCGGCGGCGAGATCTATTTCGACGGGCGGCTGATCCGCAAGGACGGGCGCTTCGTTATCGACGAGCTTTTGGGCCTGAACCCGGAAAATCTGCTGTAAACTGTCAGGAGAGAGGAAACTGTGATGAAACCGACAAACGAAGGCGGCAAAGATAACGCCAATATCACGCTGGAATGGACTTGGAACGGCGAAAGCGGCCAAACGACGGCCCGCCCCGGGCAAAAGCTGACCGACCTGCTGCCGCCCGCCGCGCCGGATAAGCCGCCTATCGTGGCGGCGCTGGCCGGGCACCTGTTAAAAGACCTGAACTATCCCGTTTTCTGCGACATGGAGCTAAGCTGGCTGGACGCGGCCTCGCCCATTGGCAGCCGCATCATGCAGAACTCGCTGGCGTTTCTGCTGGCGGTGGCGGCGGAGCGGGAATTCCCCGCCTACAAGCTGCATATCTTCCATTCTCTGCGCAACGGCCGCTATTGTATGCTCTTCCCCAAAGCGGGCGAACCGCGGCTCACGGCGGCCGACATCGCCCGGCTGGACGCGGCCATGCAGGAGCTGGCGCGGCAAAATCTGCCGATCGAAAAAAACGTCGTCGCCAAAAGCGACGCAGTGAGCTTCTGCCGCCGCCTGGGCGACGAGCCGAAGGCCGAAACGCTGGAGCAGCTGCCGGATAAGCAGGTGACGCTTTATACTCTGGCCGGCGTGACCAGACATATGTTCAGCAAGCTGCTGCCCGCGACCGGCTCTCTGGCCGGCTTCTGCCTGCACCCGTTCGAGGACGGCTTCGTGCTGGCGGCGGAGCACCCCGGCGCGGACGGCCAGCCCGCCTGGCCGACCTTCGCCTACCCCAAAACGCTGAACGCCACGCTGCAAAGCTACGACAAATGGCTGGATATGCAGGGCGTGAACTTCTGCTGCGACTTGAACCGCTGCGTGCGCCAAAACGACTTCACCAGCCTCGTCATCATGGCGGAGGAGCGCCAGACGCGCAGCCTGCAGCAGATCGCCGACCACATCGCGGCCGCCTTCCCCAAGGTGCGGCTGGTGCTGATCGCCGGGCCTTCCAGCAGCGGCAAAACGTCGTTCTGCAACCGTCTGGCCATCGAGCTGCGCAGCCTGGGCTTAAAGCCAATCGCGCTTTCAATGGATAATTACTTCCGCAATAACCGCGACCTGCCCCCCGCCGAGGACGGGCAGCCGGATTTCGAGGCCGTCTCGGCGGTGGATACCGAGCTTTTCAACCAACAGCTGCTGCAAATGATCGCGGGCGAGGCGGTGGAAATGCCGGTGTTCGATTTCGTCAAGGGCGAGCGCAGCGACCGCACCATACCCGTGCAGCTGGGCGCGGAGCATATCCTGCTGGTGGAGGGCATACACGGTATCAACGAGGAGCTGACGCGCGACGTGCCGCGGGAAAATAAGCTGAAAATTTATATCTCCTGCATGACGGCGCTGAACATGGACAGCCTGACCCCGATATCCACCAGCGACAACCGCGAGATCCGCCGCCTGGTGCGCGACGTGAAGTTCCGCGGCATTTCCGCCGAAAAAACGCTGCTCACCTGGCAGAAAGTGCGCCGGGGCGAGGAGAAAAACATCTTCCCGTTTCAGGATTCCGCCGATTTTTACTTCAACACCTCGCTGATTTATGAATTCTCGCTGCTGGCCCCGCTGATCACGCCGCATTTGCAGCAGATCACCGAAGAAAGCCCCGCCTACGCCGAGGCCCGCCGGCTGCTGCGTCTGGTGAGCTGCTTCGTCGCCGCCGACCCCAAGCCCGTGCCGGCTTATTCCCTGCTACAGGAGTTTTTGGGCGGCAGCGTGTTCGAGGTATAGCCGCTCTATTGACAATAATATAAGAAATATATTATAATAATACAAAGAACATCGAATTACTATGTATTGTGTATACGTCAAAGGAGGTATGAACGTGTTCCATTACGATTATGAAACGCAAAACACCTGCTCCGTCCTCATCAGTCTGGACCTGGACGGCGACGTGGTACATAACGTCCGCTTCACCGGCGGCTGCCCCGGCAATCTGCAGGCAGTTTCCCGTCTGGTGGAGGGTTGTACCGTCGAGCAGGTGGAGGAAAAGCTCGCCGGGATCCTCTGCGGGCGCAAGCCCACCTCGTGCGGCGACCAGCTGGCCAAAGCCGTGCGCGCCGCCTACGAAGCGGAGGTGAGCGCATGAACGGCCTTTTCAGCTCGCCAAAAAAGCTCGCGGTCACTATCGTCTGCGTCGTTATCGCCGCGCTGGTGATCGCCTCCGCCGGTCTGCTGCTGATCAAAGGTTCGCTGATCAGCGCGGCCGAGGCGGAATTTGTCGCCCTCTCCGACGCGGGCCTGACGCGCGGCCAGGTCTCGGCGCTGCGCTCCGATCTGGATTTTGACGACGGGCGCTGGGAATACAACGTCGATTTTTACAGCGACGGCGTGGAATATGATTACGCTATCCAGGCCAAGGACGGCGGCATAATCTCCCGCGATATCGACGGCCAGACGGCCCCCGGGCAGCCGCAGGATACGACGCAGCCGGTGGCGGAGCAGCCTGCCGCTACGACGCAGCCCGCCGCCAGCGATACGCCGACTTCCGGCGACACCTCGCCGACCGCCCCGGCAACGACGCCCGGCGCTCCCGTGCAGACGCCACAGCCTGCCGGCAATAACGCCCAGCAGATAACGCTGGACGACGCCAAAGCCGCCGCCCTCAAAGACGCGGGGATCTCTGCCGCCGACGTGACGTTCACCAAGGCGAAGCAGGACTATGACGACGGCGTGGCCGTCTATGAAGTGGAGTTTTACTCCGCCGATACAGAATATGACTATGAGAAAAACACCGCCGACGGCACTATCCGCAGCCGCAGCGCCGAAGCTCTGCCGCAGAGCCGCCGCCCCGCTTCTGGCACCACAACTGGCACTAATGCTAGCGCTTCGTCCGGCGGCCACATCGGCGCGGAAAAGGCCAAAGCCGCCGCCCTCAAAGACGCGGGGCTCAATGCCGCCGACGTGACGTTCACCAAAGCAAAACTCGACTATGACGACGGTGTGGCCGTCTATGAAGTGGAATTTTAC
>CANQSW010000081.1 GCA_947626615.1 uncultured Peptococcaceae bacterium
CGCGATACCAATTACCCTTGCGGGTACCCCTCGCGTTACCAATTACCCTTACAGGTACCCCTCGCGTTGCCAATTACCCTTACGGGTACCCCTCGCGATTCCAATCGCGCTGCGCCTCTGGCTTGCGCTCTTGGACGCTCGGCTGCGCCCTTCGCCTGCGGCTCGTTCTCTTGGGCGCTCGGCTGCGCGCTGCGCCTCTGGCTTGCGCTCTTGGGTGCTCGCTATCGAACCCTGGGTTCTCGTCCCTGTTACAAAGAGAAAGGCCGCTCTCTTACGAGAACGGCCTTTTTGGCAGGGGCACTAGGACTCGAACCCAGAACCAATGGTTTTGGAGACCACTACTCTACCAATTGAGCTATACCCCTTTGCGACTTCGTATATTATACACTATCGCGGCGGCGTAGTCAAGCAATTTTTGCTCACATGATCAGGCCCAAGCTGCGCAGCACCCAAATGAATATCAGTATGGTGAACAGGCTGCAAACCGAGCTCAGCGCCTGTATCTCGCCGGCCAGGTCGCCGTTGCCGCCCATGGCATAAGCCATGGAAACGCCGGCCACCGCGCAGGGCGAGGCAAACGCCGCCAAAATCGCCACCAGCTCAACGTCACGACAGCCCAGCAGGACGAAAAGCGGCACGGCAATCAGCGGCACGATTACCAGCCGCCCGGCCAGCGCCGCCGTCAGCAGCCGCCAATCGTGCATGACGCTGCCCAAAGAGATCATGCCGCCGATGCAGACCAGCGCCATCAGCAGCGCCGCGTTGCCGATATCGGCGATAGCGTCGGTGAAGAGGACTGGCAGGCGTATCCCGGTGACGGAAAACAGAACACCCAGCACGCCAGCGATGACCAGTTTGTTCTGGCAGATCTTTTTGACGATCTCACTGAAGGGCACTTTGCCACCGCGGAACGCCTCGAACAGCACCACGGCCATGATATTATAAAGCGGCACCACGAACGCGGCCATCGCGGCGATGATGCCCAGATCGCGGTCGGGATAGATATTGTTGCCGAGCAGCATACCGAACAGGACGAAATTGCTGCGATACCAGGCCTGGATCATCACCGAGGCCTTGGCCTTATCCTTGATGAAACGCGGCACGATCAGCCACAGCAGCGCGAAGATGACCAGCAGCAGCGCCACCACTTCGGCGATCAGCACGGGATCGGCGCCATGCCGGAAATCGGATTCGTATATGCTGGAAAACAGCATACACGGGATAAAAAATTCAAAAATGACCTGGTTCAGCTTGCGGAAGTCCTCATACTCCATGAATTTGAACAGGCTGATCAGCTTGCCCAGCGCCATATAGACGAACATGGGAAAGACAGCCCCGAACGCCAGCATAAAGTTTTCCATGCTTTTACCCTCCAACGGCTTATATTATACACCGTTTTGGCGCATCGTGCAAGAAAAGCGCAAAAAAAGAGAGCCACCCCGCAAGGAGTGACTCTCTTGAATAAACCGTTACGCGGTTTTTCGAGCCGATCAGCCCAAGAACACGCCGTTCAGAGTCAGCAGAATACCAGCTGCAACAGCGGTGCCGATACAACCGGCAACGTTCGGGCCCATAGCGTGCATCAGCAGGAAATTGGCCGGATTGTCTTTCTGGCCGACTTTCTGAGCCACACGGGCGGCCATCGGAACTGCGGATACGCCGGCAGCGCCGATCAGCGGGTTCAGCTTCTCTTTCAGGAACAGGTTCATCAGTTTGGCAACCAGAACACCGCCCGCGCAGGCCATCGCGAATGCGAATACGCCCAGCACGAAGATGGAGATGGTCTGAGCCGTCAGGAAGGTAGTGCCCTGAGTGGTGGCGCCAACGGAGGTGCCCAGGAAGATGGTAACGATGTTGCACAGAGCATTCTGAGCAGTATCAGAAAGTCTGTCTACGCAACCGGATTCACGGAACAGGTTGCCCAGCATCAGCATACCGATCAGAGCAGAAGCGGACGGAACGATCATGGAAACGACGATAGTGTTAACTACCGGGAACAGGATCTTGGTCAGCTTCTTAACAGGGCGCTGCTGCTTCATAACGATCTGACGCTCATGTTTAGAAGTAAGGAGCTTCATAACAGGCGGCAGAATAATCGGCACCATTGCCATGTAGGAATACGCGGCAACGGCGATCGGGCCCATCAAGTGTGGCGCCAATTTGCCTGACAAGTAAATACAGGTCGGGCCGTCGGCACCGCCGATGATACCGATGGAAGCGGCTTCAGCAAACGTGAAGGAGACGCCGGGAACGAATTCGTCCAGCATCAGAGCGCCCCACAGAGCGATGAAAACACCGAACTGAGCAGCGCCGCCCAAGATAAGGCTCTTGGGGTTGGCCAGAACCGGGCCGAAGTCGGTCATGGCGCCGATACCAAGGAACATCAGAGGCGGGAAAACGCCCAGGTGGTCGCCTTGATACAGGTAATACAACATACCGCCGATCTCGGTCACGATGGTGTGACCTTCAGCGTCAAAGCCCAACTGAGGGTCGGCCATAACGCCGGAACCGGGAATGTTTACCAGCAACATACCAAAGGAAATAGGAACCAGCAGCAGCGGCTCAAAGCCCTTCTTGATTGCCAGATACATAAACAGCAACGCAACGCAGATCATTACCAGCGAACGCCAGTCCATGATAGCGAACGATGTGCTATTAAAAAAGTCAACAAGTGCAGCACCAATGATTTCCACTAGCTTTCCCTCCTATATCCAGATTTTACTTAAAGGTTTTGTTTTTAAGCAATTACATGGACAGCAGGGGATCGCCAGCCTGAACAGTAGCGCCCTTGGTAACATGAACAGCGGTAACAGTGCCGTCGGAAGGAGCGAGGATCTCGTTCTCCATCTTCATGGCTTCCAGGATCATCAGAACGTCGCCGGATTTAACAGCCTGGCCGGGAGCAACGTTTACGCTCAGGATAGTGCCAGGCAGCGGGCTGGTGATGTCGCCGGCAGCAGCGGCCTTCGGAGCCGGAGCGGGAGCAGCGGCCGGAGCCGGAGCGGGAGCCGGAGCCGGAGCCGGAGCGGGAGCAGCGGCCGGAGCCGGAGCAGCCTTCGGAGCAGAAGCAACAGCGCCTGCTTCTTCAACTTCAACAGCAAAAGTTTCGCCATTCACAGTAACATTAAACTTACGCATTATCTTTGTCCTCCTTTAGTATAACTGGCACGATCAGCCATGATGTCGGCGTTGCCGGAAGCGGCCCAGGGCAGAAGCGACCCGCTGTTTCTCTGAATAGCGGTGAACTTCAGGGGTTCGGAAGAACCCATAGCCAGGCTTACAGCAGCCATAATTGCAGCAATTTTAGCATTATTATTTGCCTTGGGTGCAGGGGCAGCTGCCGGAGCAGCGGCCGGTGCTGCGGCGGCCTTAGGAGCAGCCGTGGGGGTGGGATCCTTGGTAATGCTGTCAACGATCCGGTTCAGCAACCAGGTGGTAAAGGTCAGGATCGCAAGAATGCAGAACACGCCGCCCATACCGATAACGGTCGCCAAAATACCCATTGTAAAATTACCATACAGGTAACCATGTACGCCCATATCAGCTTAACCTCCCTTTTACAGCGGAATGTTGCCGTGCTTCCTGGCAGGACGAGCTTCCTTCTTGCCAAGCAAGCTATCAAGCGACTTGCAGAGGTAGTAACGAGTCTTGCTGGGCTCGACTACCAGGTCTACGAAGCCGCGGGCAGCAGCCTTGTAAGGATTGGCGAACTCTTCCTCGTACTCGGCGATCTTCTCGGCGCGAGTCTGTTCGGGATTCTCAGAGTTCTTGATCTCCTTGGCAAATACGATGTTGGCTGCGCCGGAAGCGCCCATAACAGCAATCTGGGCGGAGGGCCAAGCGATAGCCGTATCAGCGCCGAGGGACTTGCCGCACATAGCGAGGTACGCGCCGCCGTAAGCTTTTCTGGTGATCAGAACGAGCAGCGGAACAGTAGCTTCGGAATATGCGTACAGCAATTTCGCACCATGACGAATGATGCCGCCATGCTCCTGAGCAACACCAGGCAGGTAGCCGGGGGTGTCAACACAGGTCAGGATCGGAATATTGAATGCGTCGCACAGGCGGATAAAGCGGGCGGCCTTATCGGAGCAGTTGATGTCCAGGCAGCCTGCGCCAACCTTGGGCTGGTTGGCAATAACGCCTACCGCGCGGCCATTCAGACGAATGAATGCGGTGATAATGTTCTTGGCATACATTTCCTGAACTTCAAACACATAGTTGTTATCAGCGATGGAGGTGATGATATCCATCATGTTGTACGGTTTGTTCGGGTTGTCAGGAATAATGGTGTCCAGAGCTTCGTCGCAGCGCTCCACCGGGTCGTCGCAGGCGAATACGGGCGGGGTCTCCAGGTTGTTGCTGGGCAGGAAGCTCAGCAGGGTCTTAACCTGTTCGAAGCACTCGTCTTCGTTAGCGGCATAGAAATGAGCGTTACCACTCTGGGTGTTGTGGGTGCGAGCGCCGCCCAGGGCCTCGGCAGTCACAACTTCGCCGGTTACGGACTGGATAACAGCCGGGCCGGTGATGAACATCTGGCATTTGTCGACCATGAAGATGAAGTCGGTCAGAGCCGGAGAATATACGGCGCCGCCCGCGCAGGGCCCCATGATAACAGACAGCTGCGGCACAACGCCGGAAGCCAGAGTGTTCAGTTTGAAGATACGGCCATAACCGTTCAGGGCGTCAACCGCTTCCTGAATACGAGCGCCGCCGGAATCGTTGATGCCGATGCAGGGAGCGCCGTTTTTAACGGCCATATCCATTACCTTACAGATTTTCGCAGCGTGCATCTCGCCCAGAGAGCCGCCCTGTACGGTGAAATCCTGGGAGAAGATGTAGACCAGACGGCCGCCGACGGTGCCGTAACCGGTAACAACGCCCTCGCCCGGGGCTTTTACCTTATCAAAGCCAAAAGCGGTGCCGCGGTGAACCACAAACTGATCCAGTTCCACGAAGCTGCCTTCGTCCAGAAGTTTGTTGATTCTTTCACGAGCAGTATATTTGCCCTTAGCGTGATGCTTGTCAATCTTATCTTGACCGCCGCCCAGAATAACTTCTTCGCGTTTTGCGATCAACTGAGCCAACTTTTCTGTAGACATCCTTTTACCTCCTACTAAAAGATCTTATTTGTGTTCGCAGAGTTCCAGCAAGATGCCGCGGGTCGCCTTCGGATGCAAGAAAGCGATTCTTGCGCCGCCAGCGCCTTTGCGGGCAACCTTATCGATCAAGCGAACACCGGCAGCGTCCAGGTCGGCCAGAGCCTGGTCGATGTTATCTACCTTGAACGCAACGTGCTGAATGCCCTCGCCGTTCTTTTCGATGTACTTGCCGACAGGGCCATCAGGAGTGGTGGATTCCAACAATTCGACCCAGCTGTTCTCGCAGGGGATAAAGCCGGTGGTAGTCTTCTGTTCTTCAACAGTCTCTTTGAAGTCCAGTTTCATACCCAGAGCATCGCCCCAGAAGGACATGGCCTCATCGATGTTGGTCACTGCAACACCCAGATGATCGATTCTTTCTACCTTGAACATAGTTTCACCTCCAGAAGTTTTTTCTGCGCACGCCGCAGCCGAGTGGACAGTCCGGCCTTGTACGAGCATTTGAAATGAGTTTGGGATTTATAAGAAAAGCAGCGGGCTGCTTTTTCCTATACGGCTTCAGATACGCGGCATATTCCGGTCGAAAGCGCATTATGCGCTATCCTAAAATATGCTATCATATCAGCTATATAATAACATTATTCGGAAATTTTAGCAATACAAATTTATGAAAAAATTTCCCCCGCCTAAAATAATTTTTCCTTTTTACGCCGGCGGCGGTCGGGCGGCAAAAAGCGAAAAAAAGCATTGACTTTCCGCCCGTGATTCATTAGAATATATTGTACAGTTTGCGCGCCTGTAGCTCAGTGGATAGAGCGTCGGCCTCCGGAGCCGAAAGCGTAGGTTCGATCCCTATCAGGCGTACCAAATATAGAGGGCGGCACGTTTATGTGTCGCCCTCTATATTTATGTACATCTGGCGGGAGCGAACCGTAGGTTCGACAGCCGAGCGCCCAAGAAGCCAAGCGTGAAACGCGCC
>CANQSW010000082.1 GCA_947626615.1 uncultured Peptococcaceae bacterium
GTGCGTATGGACGCGGACGTCGTGCAGGCCAAGGTGCAGGAGGCCGAGGCGGCCCGCGCGGCGGCGGCGGCTGTGCTGGCCAAGGCGCAGAACGGCGCGCGCAGCGAGGATATCACCCAGGCCAAGGCGCAGTATGATTATGCCGCCAAAAGCTATGAGCGCATGAAGAATCTGCTGGCCGACGGCGCTATCTCGCAGAATTCGTTCGACGAGATCGAAGCGAAGTATCTGGCGGCCAAGGCCCTGTATGACGAGGCCGTAAGCGGCGCGCGCAGCGAGGATATCGCGGCGGCGGAGGCGCAGCTCATGCAGGCTGAAGGCGCGGTCGCCGAGGCCACCACTTATCTGGAACATACCGTGATAACCGCGCCGGCCGACGGCACTGTCACCGCGATCAACGTCGAGCCGGGCGAGCTGGTATCCACCGGCATGGCGCTGGCCAGCCTGCGCTCCGACGACGCGGCCTGGCTGGAGGTCAACGTGCCGGAGACCATGCTGGGTTCGGTAATAGAGGGGCAGCGGGTGGAATTCACTCTCCCGGCCTACGCGGGGCAGACGTTTAGCGGCCACGTAAAGACCGTGAGCAAGAACCCGGATTTCGCCACCAAAAAAGCCACCAATGAGAACGGCTCTTTCGACGTGCTGTCTTATTGCGTGAAGATCGAGCCCGACGACATGGAGGAGCAGCTGTATGCCGGCATGACGGTGCTGGTGAATTTCAACGCCGGAGATGAGCAATAATGAACTTTTACCGTTTCAAGCGGCGGCATCCGCAGCTGGTTATGGTTCTGTTGCTCTATGTGGCCGTGCCGATCGTGGTGGGGCTGGCGCTGGGTTATGAAATGCACGGCGACGCGCCCACGGAGATACCCACGGTGGTGGTGGACGAGGATAATTCCGCCTTCTCGCGCGAGTTTATCTCGCAGGTGGATAAGACCGCTTCTTTTGCGGTGACTTCCCACGCGGCCAGCGCGGACGAAGCGGAAGCGGAGCTGCAAAACGGCCAGGCCATGGCCGGCGTTATCATACCGCAGGATTTTTCCAAAAATATGCTGTCCGGCGCTTCGCCGAGCATGCTGATATTATACGATGCGTCGCAGCTGGTGACGCTGTCTGCCGCCAAACCGGCCATGACGGAGATCATGATGACGATGAGCGGCGCGTATCTGCAGCAGATTTTCGCCGGCAAGCTGAACGTCATGCCGGGCGAGCTTTCCGGCAACGTGCTGCCGGTGAATATCGTCTACCGCAATCTGTATAACCCCGTAAAGAGCTTCCGCTCTTATCTGCTGCCCGGTATGCTGCTGGCCATTTTGCAGGTCGGCATCGTCATGCTGGGGGCGGAGCGCGGCTTTGAGCATAAGAACGAACGCCGCTTTAGCGTGCATATGCTGAATCTGGTGCTGTGGGCGCTGCTGGCCGTGCTGGGCGTCTCTATCTGTATGTCCGTGCAGTTTGCGCTTGGTATGCCATACCGCGGCACGATAGCGGGCGGCCTGCTGCTGCTGTTCGCTTATTGCTTCGTGATCACGCTGATGGGCTATATCATGGGCCTGCTTATCCCGGAGCGTTTGCTGGGCGTGCAGCTGGCGGCCATGCTGGTGCTACCCACCAGCGTGCTGGCCGGTTATTCCTATCCGCTCACGGCCATGCCGCACGGCTTTCAGGTGCTGGCCAAATTCCTGCCTTACGCCTACATGGGGCCGGATATCCGGGCGCTCTGCCTGAAGCCGATGCAGTTTAAGCACGTTTTGCCGCATTTGAGCGTTTTGCTGCTGATGGCGGCGGGGCTGGTTCTGCTGCTGGGCGTCGTTTTGCTGTGGCGGCGGAAGCATGCCGCGGCTCCGGCGGAGGAGGCGATAGCATGAGCGCTTTGCGTGAACTTATCGAACGAGTCCTCCGCTATAAATCGTATCTGGTGCTGACGCTGGTGCCGCTGCTTTTCGTGCTGCTGTTTGGCGGCGCGATGAGCCCGGTGTATAACACCGATCTGCCGGTCTTGGTCTACGATATGGACGCTTCGCCCGCCTCGCGGCAGGTGGTGGAGCAGCTGGAGATCTATCCTTATCTTGATCTGCGGGAGGGCGCGGCTTCGCTGGACGAGGTGGAGCAGCAGTTCCTCTATGGCGAGATCATCGGGGCGATCATTATCCCCGAGGGCTTCGGCGACGACCTGCACGCCCAGCGCGGCGCGGATCTTCTCGTCATGCTGGATTCCTGCAACTTTATGAATATGACCTCGGTGATGACGGCCACCAGCACGGTGGGCGGCACGCTGAACGCGGCGCTGCGGCTGCAGCTTTTGGAGGCGGGCGGCCAAACGCCCACCGTGGCGATGGATAACGTCACCACATTAAGCGTGATCGACCGCGGTATGTATAACCCCACCTACGGCTACATATACTTCCTGTTCCCGGTGCTGCTGGCGATATTCGTGCAGCAGAGCTGGCTGGCCGGCGTGTCGCCGTATCTGATCGAAAAAAAGGCGGAGCTTGCCAAAGCTCCGCTGGACGTGAAAAATTTCGGCCGCCTGGCCGGGCAGCTGGCGCTCTTTTTGGCCTGCACGGTACTGGGCCTGGCGCTTTGGTGTGTGACGCTGAACGTGCTGTTCAATTATCCCTTCCGGGGCAGCGTTTTGCTGATGCTGCTGGTACACGTGCCGTTCGTGTTGGCGATGACCGGCATGGTGCTGTTGATAGCCAGCATTTTCGACGACCCGGTGCATTGTACGCAGTTCAATATGTTTCTCACGATTCCCTCGCTGCTTAGCTGCGGCTATGCCTGGCCGGTCTATCTGATGCCGGAGCCGTTCCGCGTCGTCATTACGCATATCTGGCCGCTCTATTATTTCGCAAACCCGCTCCGCGACATAATCATGAAGGGCTGCGGAATAGAGCAGGTGCTGCCTTATGCGGCGGGCTGCCTGAAATTTGCGGCGTTCTGGCTGCCGGCGGGCCTCATCGCCTATGCCTGGAAGATCAGGCGTCTGCGCCGTCTAAACGAGGAGGATCTGTGTTCTGACGGCTGCTGATCACGAAGCATAAATGCTCGAAAAGCTCCTCCGGCGCCTCGCGCATACCGCCGGCGATCCATTCATAAATGCTGTGCCCGATGGCGTAGGTATAAAATTCCACGGTGAAATTCAAATGCTCGGGCGGCACGGGGCGGATATTCGCTTCATGCTCGATAACGTATTTGATCAGCTCGTAAATGCTGTCATGCAGCGCGAACACGAGCTGGTCGCGCCCCACGCCGTGCACGATGCAGCTGCAAAGATATTTCCGCTGGCTGACGCCGAGAATGATCCGGCTCAGCGTTTCCCGCCAGTTCAGGTCGGGCTTGTCCAGATAGGGGCGGATCGCGCTCATCTCCTGATTGAATATCCAGGTCAGAAGATCGTAAACGTCGCGGAAGTGGTAATAAAAAGTCTGGCGGTTGAAGCCGGCGGCGTCCGTGATCTCGCCGACGGTGATCTGGTCGATGTTTTTGGCGGCCAGCAGGCTTTTAAGCGCGTCGCAGAGCGCCAGCTTGGTGAGTTCGCTTTTGGTGTTGCTGCTCATAGCTGCACTTATCCTCCCTTAAAATCGAATCTATCGCTTTTTCTCTTTTTTCTTACGGACGCGGCGGCGGCCTTTTGGGGTCGCCGCTGCGTTCATTTTTATACAATGTATAATTTTAGTCTGATTTTAATCGTTCGGCGGCTTTTTGTCAAGCGCCGCTTCCAGCTCTTTGGTCAGCCGCCAGAGGTTTAGCACGGTGTCGCGGTTCAAAAAATGCTCCAGCTTTTCCGCCTGCTCCAGCTCGTTTTCGCTGCCGTTTAAGGCGCAGAGAAAGCGGTGCAGCACCTTATGACGAAAGAGCAGATACGCCCCCGCGCGCCTGCCTTTTGGCGTCAGGCTGATATAGCCGTATTTGGCGGCGTTGACGTAGCCTTCGTCCTTTAGCTGCCGCGTCATTTTGCTGGCGCTGGCCGCGCTCACGTGCAGCCGCCCGGCGATCTCGCTCCGCCGCACCACGGGCTCACCCATAGCCAGGCGGCAGATCATCTCCAGATAGTCCTCCATAGCCGGCGTCAGCTCGGCCTGCTCGCGCTGCTGATAGCCCGTCAGCGTGTAGAAATCCCCGTCCGGCCGGGGCGGCTTATTTTCTGTCAAATCGCTCACCGCCTTACAGTTAGCTGAATATTATGGAATGGCTAAAAAAGTTGGCGTCAGCTAAATTTATGGGCGGGGAGTGTTGAATATGAGCCTGGAACTCAGTTTGCGGGGACGTATTGCTGGAGAAGAGCCAGCGGCGGATAATCTGGCGGGGCTTGCCCCCGGCGAGACGGCGCGGGTGGGCGCGCTGCTGGTGGAGGGGGCGCTGCGCCGCCGCCTGCTTGATCTTGGCCTGGTGCGGGGGACGGCCGTAAAATGCCTGGGCAAAAGCCCGGCCGGAGACCCCGCGGCCTATCTGATCCGCGGTTCGGTCATAGCTCTCCGCGCGGCGGACAGCTCCCGCGTTTTGCTGGCCGGCTCTGGCGAGGACGCGGCGCTGTGGGCCTGACGCTGGCCGCCGTCGGCGGCGGGGCGAAGCGGGGGGATAAGCTGCTGAAGCGCCGGGCGCGGGATAAGCTGGTGGCGCTCGCCGGCAACCCCAACGTCGGCAAAAGCACGATCTTCAACGCACTGACGGGGCTGAACCAGCACACCGGCAACTGGCCGGGCAAAACGGTGGCCGGGGCTTCCGGCTATGCCGCCACGCCGCGGAATCAGCTGCTGCTGGTCGACGTACCGGGGACGTATTCCCTGCTGGCTCATTCGGCGGAGGAGGCTGTGGCCCGCGATTTCATCTGCTTTGGCGGGGCGGACGCGGTCATCGTCGTCTGCGACGCGACGCGGTTGGAGCTGAACCTCAATCTGGTGCTGCAAACGCTGGAGGTCACGCGCCGGGTGGTCGTCTGCGTGAACCTGCTGGACGAAGCGGCAAAAAAGGGCATAAAAGTCGATATCGAAAAACTGGCCGGTCTGCTGGGCGTGCCGGTGGTGGGGGTGACGGCCCGGCAGCCGCAGACGCTTGCCGCCCTGCTGGAAGCACTGGATACGGTGCTTGCTCCCGCCTTTTCCCCGGACGAAGCGAAGATCGCCCGGGCCGCTTATCCGCCGGCGCTGGCTGAAGTGGCGCGGCGGTTGAGCTACGTGCTGCCCGGCCTGCTGCAGCTAAGCCAGCAGTCCTCGCTCGACGCTTATTGGCTGGCGCTGCGCCTGCTGGAGGGGGATAAGAGCCTGCTGGGCGCGCTCTCGCGGGAGCTGGGGCAGGATATCGCCGCCAACGCGGCGCTGCGGCAGGCGCTGGCGTGGAGCCACGAGTGTCTGGCGGCCGCCGGCCTGTCCGAGCGCGCTATGCCGGACGCTATCGTGAACGGGCTGGTGCGCCGGGCGGAGCAGATCGCTAAAGCGGCCGTACAATGCCCGGAGGCGGCGCTCGCGCGGGATCTGCGGCTGGATAAGTTGTTTTGCGGGCGTTTTTCGGCCTATCCTTTTATGCTGCTGGGGCTGGCCGGGATATTTTGGCTCACGATCGTTGGGGCTAACTATCCCTCGGAGCTTTTGTCCGCGCTGTTCGGGCAGGGGCAGCAGGCGCTCTCGGCGCTGCTTTGGGGGCACGCGCCGCTCTGGCTGCATGATCTGTTGGTGCTGGGGGTATACCGCACGGTGGCGTGGGTCGTCTCGGTGATGCTGCCGCCAATGGCGATATTTTTCCCGCTTTTCACCCTGCTGGAGGACGTCGGCTATCTGCCCCGTGTGGCCTATAATCTGGATAAGCCGTTTCGGCTCTGCCGGGCCTGCGGCAAGCAGGCGCTCACCATGTGCATGGGCTTTGGCTGCAACGCGGCCGGCGTTATCGGCTGCCGTATCATCGATTCGCCGCGCGAGCGGCTGCTGGCGATACTGACCAACAGTCTGGTGCCCTGCAACGGGCGTTTCCCCACGCTGATATCGCTGCTAACGTTGTTTGGCGTGGGGGCGGCGGGCGGCGCTGC
>CANQSW010000083.1 GCA_947626615.1 uncultured Peptococcaceae bacterium
TTTCACCCCTTTCCCTTATTTTAGCACAAAAAGATGGTAGGCACTTTCGTGTCTACCATCTTTTTACCACTTCACCGGGAGAGGGATAGCCCTTTTTGTTTGCCGCTTATTCAGCCGCGCTTGAATCTGAGCAGGTCTTGCAAAAGCCGCAGCAGCTCGCGCTGCTCCGCCGCTGTGCAGCCTTGCAGCAGCTGATAGGCTTCTTCCGCCGGGCTGCTTTCGGCCGCCGCCCCCGGCAGATGCACGAAGAAGGCGGCGGGGTCCGCCCCCAGCGCCCGCGCCAGCCGGCACACGCTCTCGATAGTGGCGTTCTTTTCGCCGCGCTCCAGCTGGCCCACGTAGGTGGCGTGGACGTCCGCCCGCTCCGCCAGCTTTTCCTGCGTCAGCCCCGCCGCCAGCCGCAGCGCCCGCAAACGCTCGCCGAATTCTTTGGTTATCTGTGACATTCTGCCCGCCTCCTGCTTCTATACTACAAATATCATTACGCTAAATAAATATACTATTGATTTTTATCGGCGCATGATATATACTAAAGATATTATTTGCCGCTTTTTTACGGTTTATAGTATTGAGAAGCAAACGTATAGTTGCGTGGGCGCGGCAGATATGCGGAGGCGGGGCGATAAGCTCCGCCTTTCCGCTTTTGCGGCGCGTTTTGGGTGTTGCAAAAGCGGCGGAAAAAGTGTAAAATAAACGGTGTATTTTCTGCCGCCTGCGGGCGGCCCGGCGGAGGTTTTGTTATGATCGCAGTTTTGGCCGCAATGGCGGAAGAGCTGGCGCCGCTTCGGGGGGAGCTGGCCGCCCAGGAGGTCTATACCAACAAGGTCGTTAAAATGTGGCGGACGGAGGGCGAGCGCCCGCTGCTGCTGGTGCAGTCCGGCATCGGCAAGGCCAACGCGGCGGCGGCCGCGGCTATCGTGATCGAGCGCTTCGCCCCGCGCGCGCTGATCAACATCGGCTCGGCGGGGGGCTTTGCGCCGCACGTTAAGGTGGGCGACGTGGTGGTGGGCACGGAGGCGCTGTACAGCGACGTGGACGCCACCTGCTTCAACTACCGGCTGGGGCAGGTGCCGCAGATGCCGCCCGTATACCCCGGCGACCCGGCGCTTTTGGCGGCGGCCAAGGCGCTGGCCGCGGCGGAGGAGTTTGCCGGGCGGGTGGCCTTCGGGCCGATATTGACTTCGGATTCCTTTATGAGCGACCCGGCGCGGGTGGCGGGCATCATGGCCGCCTTTCCGCAGGCGTTCGCTTCGGATATGGAGGGCGCGGCGATAGCCGAGGCGGCGTATCAATGCGGCGTGCCGTTTCTGAACGTGCGCTCGATGTCGGATATCGCGGGGGACGAGGCGGCGCGGAGCTTCGACGAGAATCTGGAGCTGGCGGCGGCGCGGGCGGCCGAGTTTTTCCGCCGGCTGGCGGCGGCAATTTCCGCTTGACAGCGGCGCGAATTGGTTTTATACTCTATACAGTTACATATAAGTCTTCAGGGCAGGGTGCGATTCCCGACCGGTGGTACAGCCCACGAGCCGCAAGGCATGATTCGGTGCGATTCCGAAGCCGACAGTATAGTCTGGATGGAAGAAGACGGGCAAAGGTGGTGTTCCAGCGCCGCTTTGTTTGCGTATTTCCGGCCCTGAGGCGTTTGCCTTGGGGCTTTTTGTTTGGGGTGAGACGATGAGCGACGAATTCTTTATGCGCCGGGCGATAGAGCTGGCGGAGCGCGGCGCGGGGGCGGTGGCGCCGAACCCGCTGGTGGGGGCCGTCGTTGTGCGCGAGGGGCGCGTGATCGGCGAGGGCTGGCACCGACGCTTCGGCGAGGCGCATGCGGAGCGAAACGCTCTGGCTGCCTGCACGGAAGACCCCGCCGGGGCCACCATGTACGTGACGCTGGAGCCCTGCTGCCATTTCGGTCATCAGCCGCCCTGCGTGGAGGCGATAATCGCGGCGCGGCTGCGGCGCGTGGTGATAGGCTGCGGCGACCCGAACCCGAAGGTGGCGGGCGGCGGCGTCAGGCGGCTGCGCGAGGCCGGCGTCGAGGTGACGGAAAACGTGCTGGCCGATGAATGTCGGGCGCAGAACCGCGTTTTTATGCACTATATCACGCGGCATACGCCCTACGTAACGCTGAAATACGCGATGACGCTGGACGGCAAGATCGCGGCCTACACCGGCAGTTCCAAATGGATAACCGGCGCGGCGGCCCGAGAACACGTGCAGCGGCAGCGGGCGCTCAATCAGGCGATCATGGTGGGGCGCGGCACGGTGCAGGCGGACGACCCGCAGCTGACCTGCCGTCTGCCCGGCGCGCCTTCGCCGCTGCGGATAATCTGCGACAGCGGGCTGAACACGTCGCCGGAGGCCAACGTGGTGCGGACGGCGCGCGAGGTGCCGACGCTTTTTGCCACCTGCTGCAATGATACCGCGAAAATAGCGCGGCTGGAGCAGGCGGGCTGCCGGGTCTGGCAGATAACTCCAGGCGCGGACGGCCGCCCCGACCCGGCCGAGCTGATGCGCCGGCTGGCGGCGGAGGGTATCGCCTCGCTTATTCTGGAGGGCGGGGCGGAGCTGGCGTGGTCGCTGCTGGCGGCCGGGCTGGTGCAGCGCGTGCAGGCGTATATCGCGCCGCTGCTTTTGGGCGGAGCCGCCGCCAAAGGGCCGCTGGGCGGGCAGGGCTTCGCCGCGCCGGCGGCGGGCGTGCGTTTGCAGAACCTGGTTTGGCAGCGGCTGGGCGAGGATATTTTGCTGGAAGCCGACGTGGCAAAGGAGGCGGGAGATGTTCACCGGGATAATTGAAGAGATCGGGCGGGTGCGGGCCGTGCGGCACGGGGCGCGCTCGGCTGTGCTGCAAATCGCGGCGGATAAGATAATGGACGACCTGGCGGTGGGCGACAGCGTGGCGGTGGGCGGCGTTTGCCTGACGGTGACGGAGCTTTGGCCCGGCGCTTTTGCCGCCGACGTTATGCCGGAGACGCTCTCCCGCAGCAATCTGGGCGGGCTCGTTCCCGGCAGCCGCGTGAATCTGGAGCGGGCGCTGGCGGCAGACGGCCGCTTCGGCGGGCATATCGTTTCCGGTCATATCGACGGCGTGGGGCGGGTGCAAAGCGTGCGCCGCGACGGCAACGCCCTCTGGTACGAGATCGCCGTGCCGGCTGAGCTTTTGCGCTATATCGTGGCGAAGGGCTCCGTGGCGCTGGACGGCGTGAGCCTGACGGTGGCGCGCGTCTCTGGCGAGGGGTTCGCGGTATCGGTAATCCCGCACACGGCGGCGGCGACGACGCTGGCCGAACGGCAGCCGGGCGATACCGTGAATATCGAGTGCGATATACTGGCGAAATACGTGGAAAAGCTGCTGGCCCCGGCGGAGACGGAAAACCGCGGCCTGACGCTGGAATTTCTGCGGGAAAACGGTTTTTGATACAGGAGAGAAAATGACGGAGATAAAATACAACACAATAGACGAAGCGCTGGCGGCGCTGCAAAAGGGCGAGCTGATACTGGTGACGGACGACCCCTCGCGGGAAAACGAGGGCGACCTCATCTGCGCGGCGCAGTTTGCCAGCACGGAAAACGTCAATTTTATGGCCGCGGTCGGCCGGGGGTTGATCTGTATGCCTCTTTCCGCCGCCGAGGCCGGGCGGCTGGGGCTGCCGCAGATGGTGAGCCATAACACCGACAATCACGAAACGGCGTTCACCGTTTCTATCGACTATAAGGACGTTACCACCGGTATTTCCGCCGTGGAGCGGGGGCTGACGGCCCGCCGCGCGGCCGACCCGGCCAGCCGGCCGGAGGATTTTCGCCGGCCCGGGCATATGTTCCCGCTGACGGCGCGTCCCGGCGGCGTTTTGGCGCGCGCCGGCCACACCGAAGCCACGGTGGATCTGCTGCGGCTGGCGGGGCTGGCGGAATGTGGCCTTTGCTGCGAGGTCATGCGGGCCGACGGCGAGATGATGCGGACGCCGGAGCTGGCCGAGCTGGCCCGCGAACATAACCTGAAGTTCATCACCATAAGCGACCTGCAAAGCTACCGCAAGCGCCACGAAGTGCTGGTGGAGCGCGTGGCGCGGGCGCAGATGCCCACCAAATACGGCGAGTTCGTGGCCTACGGCTACGTGAACCGCCTAAACGGCGAGCACCACGTGGCGCTGGTGAAGGGCGATATCGGCGACGGCCAAAACCTGCTCTGCCGGGTACATTCCGAATGCCTGACGGGCGACACGTTTGGTTCGCTCCGCTGCGACTGCGGCCAGCAGTTTGCCGCCGCCATGACGCAGATAGAGCGCGAGGGGCGCGGCGTGCTGCTTTATATGCGGCAGGAGGGCCGGGGCATCGGCCTCATCAACAAGCTGAAGGCCTACGAGCTGCAGGAGCAGGGTCTGGATACCGTGACGGCCAATCTGGCGCTGGGTTTTCGGCCGGATCAGCGGGAATATTACATCGGGGCGCAGATATTGCGGGACCTCGGCGTAAAGACCATGCGGCTTTTGACGAACAACCCCGACAAGGTGTATCAGCTGGCCGATTTCGGGCTGGAGATATTGGAGCGCGTGCCGATACAGATGCACGCGACGGATTACGATAAAAAATATCTGGAGACGAAGCGGGATAAAATGGGGCATTTATTGGATTATTGAAATAAATTTCAGGAGGGAACAACATGAAAACATTTTCCGCAAAGCTGGTGCCGCAGGGGCAGGTCAAGATCGGCGTGGTGGCGTCGCGCTTCAACGAGTTCATCACGTCAAAGCTGCTGGCGGGCGCGGTGGACGGGCTGACCCGCCACGGCGTGCCGGAGGATTCCATCGAGACGGCGTGGGTGCCGGGCGCGTTCGAGATACCGCTGGCCGCCAAAAAAATGGCCGAAAGCGGCCGCTACGACGCCGTTATCTGTCTGGGGGCGGTGATACGCGGCAACACCGGGCATTACGAGTACGTTTGCGCCGAAGTCTCCAAGGGCGTGGCGCAGGTGGGGCTGGCTGCCGAGCTGCCGGTGCTGTTCGGCGTTTTGACCTGCGAAAACATCGAACAGGCGATCGAGCGGGCCGGCACGAAGGCCGGCAACAAGGGCTATGACTGCGCCCTTGCCGCGCTGGAGATGATCAACCTGCTGCAGGATATCGGGGCGGCCCAATGAACCTGCTGCTGGACTATGACGGCACGCTGCACGACTGTTTGGTGATCTACGCGCCGGCTTTTCGCGCCGTTTGCCGCCAGCTGGCGGCGGAGGGCCTGCTGCCGCCGCTTCAGGCCACCGACGCGGAGATCGGCGGGTGGCTGGGCTATTCTTCGCCGGAGATGTGGCGGGCGTTTGCGCCGCAGCTGCCGGAGGAGCAGCAGCGCCGGGCCAGCCGTCTGGTGGGCGAGCTGATGAACGCCGCGATACTGGCCGGCCGGGCCAGATTATACCCCGGCGCGGAGGACGCGCTGCGCCGGCTGAAGGCGGCGGGGCATAAGCTGTTCTTTTGCAGTAACTGCAAGCGGGATTATCTGGCCTTGCACCGGCAGGCCTTCCCGCTGGACGAGTATTTTACCGCCTTTTATGCCGCCGAGGAGTGCGGCTGGCGCACCAAGGTGGAGATGTTTTCGCTGATAGCGGCCGCCTACCCCGGCGATTTTGCCGTTATCGGCGACCGCCGGCACGATATGGCGGTGGCGGCGGCTTATCAGCTGCCGGCGGTGGGCTGCGCCTACGGCTATGGCAGCCCGGCGGAGCTGGCCGCTGCCATGTATATCGCCCACGACGTGCGGGAGCTGCCTGAGCTGGTGGCTAAGATCGCCGCCAGAGCATAACAACTTAAACAGACGCAAAAAAAGAGGCATATCCGAGGTGGATGAAATAGTCAATAGTTTGTAGACACAAAAAGTAAAATTTTAGGCCACCAGTTCTGTGCGAAACAGGACTGGTGGTT
>CANQSW010000084.1 GCA_947626615.1 uncultured Peptococcaceae bacterium
CGCGCCGGCCATACCGAGGCTGTAAAGCAACAAAACTGGTATCTTGGCCAGACAGAGCCGCAGAAAGAACTCCCGCGGCAACATTCGGGAAATTCCGGCCAGCATACACAGCGCGTCGTCCGGCGCAAACGGCAGCAATATCAGCAGCAGAAACATACGCCGAAACAGCTTGTCGTTATCCAACCAACGCAGGTATTTATGCCAATGCTCGGCGCTGACGCGGCTGCGGACGAAATCGCGCCCAAAAAAACGCGCCAGCCCGAACGCCAACGTAGACCCGACGATGATACCGATATAATTGATAACAAAGCCGCGCCACGGGCCGAAAATGACGACCACAGCCGTCTGCACGAGGCCGCCGGGGATAAACGGCACCAATATTTGCAGTAAATGCAGAAATATCGGCACCAGCGGCGCCCAAAGGCCGGCCCGGTCGACGTAGGCGCGCAGCGTCGCCAGATCGTGGAAGATGCCCAGCCGCCACGCCCACAGGCATAGGCCGGCCAGCACTGCCAGCAGCAGGATAAAAAGCCAGGTCTCCGGCCTGATTTTGCGTTTTATACTCATTATTTCGCTTTATGTTCCTCTCGTTCGTTCAGCCGCTGCGACAGCGAATTATTCAAAAATGCTTCACGCAGGCTGGCGTTGGAAACGTGGGTGTATATCTGCGTGGTTTGCAGCGTTTCGTGGCCCAGAGCCTGCTGAATGACCCTGATATCGGTGTTCGCGTTCAGCATATTGGTGGCCGCCGTGTGGCGCAGCTTGTGCGGCGAAAGACGGGCGGCGTCCAGATTGGCCTTGGCGAAGTATTTTTTCACCATGCGTTCGATAGCCCGGTGCGACATACGCTGGCCTTTTTGACTGATGAACAGGGCCTTTTCCTTTGCGTCTCTGGGCTCCGGCCGCTCGGCGATGTAGACGTTATAAGCGTCGATACAAAGATCGGGCAGGTAGATAGTGCGCTGCTTGTTGCCTTTGCCGGTGACGACCAGCTGCAGGCCCGTCGTATCGCCATCCTGATAAGGCCGGATATCGCCGACGTTGACGCCGACCAGCTCGTCGATACGCAGGCCGCAGCACATAAACAGCGCGATGATCAGGTAATCCCGCCGGGCGTTTTTATCCAACGACTGCCGAATGGCCTCCAAAAGCTCCACGCAGTCCTCCTCGGTCAAGAAAACCGGCAGCTTGCGCTTGAAAGCAGGGGATTCGACCATTTCGCAGGGGTTGTCCTCCAGACGGTAGGTCTTATAGCACATATAATCGAAATAAGCGCGCACGGCGGCCAATTTGCGCGCGCGGGTGGCCGCGGCCAGGCCCTTGTTGCTCATATGATAGAGATAATCGGCGATGTCGATACGGTCGATATTTTGCACGTCGGCGATCGTCAGCTTCAGATAAGCGTCCTGGATAGCCGCATCGTCTAAATCTTTTGCGGCGTTTTTTTGGAGATAAAACTCAAAAAAGGCGCGCAGATCCAACGAATATTCGTAGGCCGTATTGCGCGATTTGTTTTTTATGCCGACCAGATAGCTTAAAAAATCCTGTACGACCGGCGGCGCGGCGACCGGCTGCTTGTGATATTGCGTCATGCGAAAAACCTCCGTATATGAAGCGCTGGCTGCGCTTGCCAACAGTATAACAAAAATAGACGGAACATTACAATATTTTCGGCGGAATAAGCAGCAGCAAAACGCCGGAAAAACGGCGCAAAACTGTTGAACGATATAGCCGAACAATATAATAGAAATTTTGCGAACGCCGCAGCCGTTAAACGGCATTATGGCCAAACAAACGCCAAAACGCTGTGATAGCGGCGGAGTGCCGCTGGAAATGTTAAAAACGCCGTTTTGCGGCTGATTTCGTCTTATATTATAATACCGCTGCCGGAAAATGTCAATAACGCCGCAAAATATTCATTTTGCGGCGTTATGTGTGTGGGAAGCTTTTCGCAGGGCCGTCGCCCGCCTATCACGGCGCGGCTTGACAGCGGCCGCCCAAATGGCGTATAATAACGACAGCAAATTATTCCTGCACAAAACGGTGCTTGCCGGCTCGGCAGGCGTTTTATTTTTTGCAGGCTCTCTGGAGGTGGCATAAATGACTCAGGCAAATTATGTGATAACGATAGCGCGCGAATACGGCTCCGGCGGGCGGCTCATCGGCAGAAGGCTGGCCGAAAAGCTGGGTATCGCCTTCTATGATAAGGAGATCATCACGCTGGCGGCGGAAAACAGCGGCCTCAGCGAGGATTTCCTCAAGGAGCACGACCAAAACAAGCGCAGAATGAGTTTTCTCTCCAACGTGTTTATCAACAGCAGATCGCTGCCGCTTTCCGAGCAGGTCTATCTGGCGCAATGCCAGGTGATACGCGAGGTGGCTGCCAAAAGCTCCTGCGTTATCGTCGGCCGCTGCGCCGACCATGTGCTGGCTAACGAGCCGCGCTGCATCAAGACGTTTATTCACGCGCCCCTGGAAGAAAAAATTCATCGTATCACTAAATATTATAATGAGGCGCCTGATGATCCCGCCGCCTATGCTGCCAAGATCGATAAGGAACGCGCGGCGCATTACAATTACTTCACGCTGGGCCATTGGGGCGACGTCAGAAATTATAATCTGACGGTAGACAGCTCCTGCGGCGTCGACGCGGCGGTCGAAGTCATCAAGTTGTACGCCGAGCGCTTTCTGGCGGAACACGAATAAGCCCTTCTGGCGCATTTTTAGAGGTTTTTATGAACGAAAATACCATATCACAGAAAAATACCGCCGTGCAGCCGCCGGAAAATAAAATGGGCGTGCTGCCGATCAACAAGCTGCTGCTCACCATGTCGATACCGATGATAATCTCCATGCTGGTGCAGGCGCTTTATAATATCGTGGACAGCGTTTGGGTCTCCTACATCAACCAGGACGCGCTGACGGCCGTGGGCCTGGCCTTCCCGATACAGCAGCTGATGATGTCGGTGGCTATAGGCACGGGCGTTGGCATCAACGCCCTGCTCTCCAAAAGCCTGGGCGAAAAAAATCAGCAGCTGGTGAACCGCACGGCGGCCAACGGGCTGTTTTTGGAGTTTGTCAGCGCCCTTGCCTTTATGGCGCTTTCCCTGCTCATCATCAAGCCTTTCTTTATGATACAGAAAACCAGCGATATCATTTTCGATTACGGCACGTCGTATCTCTTCATCTGTATGTTCATCAGCCTACCAGTTTTCGGCCAGGTGGCGTTTGAGCGCCTGCTGCTTTCCACCGGCAAAACGGTTTTCAGTATGATAACCCAGGCGTTCGGCGCGGTGCTGAATATCGTGCTCGATCCCCTGCTTATCTTCGGCGTCGGCCCCTTTCCGGAGCTGGGCATACGCGGCGCAGCTATCGCCACGGTGACGGCGCAGTTTTGCGCCATGCTGCTGGCGCTTTACTTCAACCTGAGCGTGAATAAGGAGATACAATTCAACACCTTTGCGGGGCAAAAGCCCAGCCTGCTCATCATCAAGCGTATTTACGCCGTCGGCCTCCCCTCTATCATTATGACCTCCGTCGGTTCGGTAATGACCTTCTGTCTGAACAAGATTCTGTTATCGTTTACGGATACCGCCGTTGCGGCGTTCAACGTGTACTTCAAGCTGCAGAGCTTCGTGTTTATGCCGGTGTTTGGCTTGAACAACGGCATGGTGCCGATCATCGCCTACAATTACGGCGCCAGAAAGCCGGACCGCGTTATCAAAACCATCAAATTCAGCATATGCTATGCCGTGAGCATCATGGTGCTGGGCCTTTTGGTGCTGCAGATATTCCCCGTCCAGCTGCTGGCTATTTTCAACGCTTCGGACGAACTGATCGCAATCGGCGTGCCGATGCTGCGTATCATTTCGCTGCACTTCATCTTCGCCGGCTTCTGCATTATTTGCGGCTCGGTGTTCCAGGCGCTGGAAAACAGCTTCCTTAGCATGATTATATCGCTTTGTCGTCAGCTGCTCGTTCTGCTGCCCGCCGCGTTTCTGCTCTCTTTGACCGGCGTTTTGAATTACGTCTGGTTCGCCTTCCTTATCGCCGAATTATGCTCGCTGGCGCTGACCACGCTGGCGCTCATCAAGGTATACCGCAGCAAGATACGGCCGATGTCGCAATCCCCCGCCCCTGCCGCGGCCTGAAAATTTTCTGAAAAATTTCAAAATAAATGCTTGACAAAAGCGATTTGGCATGATTTAATAGTATAAACCGATGAGACGGAGATAAAACTAATAGCGCGCTCACAGAGAGCCATCGTTGCTGAGAGTATGGCAGTAAGCGGATTAGACAAATGGACCGTTGAGGGTCGGAGGAACAGGCTTTCGCCTCAGTATTCCAGAACGGGCGCTCCCGTTACAGGGCAAGGGATTTGTTGGAATCCTGATCGAGCTGGCCGCCCCTGTTGGCGGCAATTAAGGTGGCACCGCAGGTAATGACCTGTCCTTAAAATTTAAGGACGGGTCTTTTTATATTATCTGAAAAAATTAAAGAAAAGAGGAAAACGAAAATGAAAAAACTTTTAGCGCTTATTATGACGGTTGCGATGCTGGCAATGCTGGCTGCCTGCGGCGGCGGCGACGACAACTCCGCCAACACGGCCAGCGAGACCTATAACGTGGGCCTGTTGCAGCTGGTGGAACACCCCTCTCTGGACGAGATCCGCACCGCTATTGAGGACGAACTGGCCGCTAAGGGCTATGCCGACGTTATCAACATCGATTACGTGAACGGCCAGAACGACGCGACTACGATGAACACCGCCGCGCAGAAATTCGTCTCCGACGGCGACGACGCGATCATCGCTATCGCCACCAACGCCGCGCAGAGCGTGGCCGCCGCCACTCAGGATATCCCGATCATCTTTTCCGCGGTGACCGACCCCGTGATCGCCGAGCTGGTCACCAATATGGACGCTCCCGAGGGCAACGTGACGGGCGTTTCCGATTATATAGACGTGGCCGCTATCTTCGATCTGGCGGCGGAACTGACGCCGGACGTTAAGACCTTCGGCTTCGTCTACAACATGGGCGAACCTAATTCCGTGTCGGTCATCAGCCAGGCCAAGGCTTATCTGGACGGCAAGGGTATTGCCTATACGGAAGCTTTTGTGACGAATATCGGCGAAGTTACCACCGCCACCCAGTCGCTTATGGGCAAAGTTGACGCCCTCTTCCTCCCTATCGACAACACCGTGGCTTCCGCTATGAGCAACGTGGCTGATATTGCTATCGCCAACAATATACCCGTTTATCCGGCGGCTGATTCCATGGTAAACGATGGCGGCCTGGCGACGGCTGGCGTAAACTACACCCAGCTGGGCAAGCAGACTGCTGATATGCTTATTCGTATTCTGATCGACGGCGAAACCGTGGCCGAAAACCCGGTGGAAGTTCTGACCGAATATTCCGTTACCGTGAACCCGGAAACTGCCGCGGCTATCGGCGTTGACGTCAGCGCCTATACCGCCGAATAAACCGCAAACAGCCCTGCGGCAGCCACAAAAAGCTGCCGCACCGCTTTTTCGCAGCTTTGGATAAAGGAAGCCTCAACATGACATTGACACTATTCCAAGGTACGCTGGAGCAGGCGCTGATCTACAGCCTGGTGGCGATCGGCCTCTACATCTCCTTTCGTATCCTGAACATCGCCGATCTGACGGTGGACGGCAGCTTCACGCTGGGCTGCGCCACCAGCGCCGTCGCGACGCTGACCGGGCACCCCTTCTTCGGCCTGCTGCTGGCGTTGTTTGCCGGCACATTGGCCGGATTTGTGACCGCCCTGCTGCAAACCAAGCTGAAGGTGCAGCCGATACTGGCCGGCATTATCACGATGAC
>CANQSW010000085.1 GCA_947626615.1 uncultured Peptococcaceae bacterium
CCTATATCCTGCCCGAAGTCACGGGCAGCGACCATTGCCCGGTGGTGCTGGAGATATTTTGAGCAAAAAAAACCGACGCGGTAAAAACCACGTCGGCTGCGGTGTGGAGCCACAGAGCAGAGTCGAACTGCTGACCTCATCCTTACCAAGGATGCGCTCTACCTACTGAGCTACTGCGGCAGAACTGCCGTAATTAGTATTATATAGTGCCGGTTTGATAATGTCAAGTGATTTTTTACATAAAGCGCAAAATTCAGCGCGCCGAAATTTATTTTGGAGGTATAACAAATGGAGAGGATTGCCAGCTTTACCGTGAACCATGATCTGCTGGAAAAGGGTATGTACGTCTCGCGCATCGACGGCGACGCGGTGACCTACGATATCCGCATGAAGAAGCCGAACGCGGGCGATTATCTGCCGGTGCCGGCGGCGCATACGTTTGAACATCTTTTCGCCACCTACGCCAGAAACTCCGCCTGGGCCAAAAGCGTGCTTTATGTCGGGCCGATGGGCTGCCGCACGGGCTTTTATTTGCTGCTGCGCGACGACGTGAGCCGCGCGGACGCGCTGCGCCTGGTGCGGGAAGCCTTCGCCTTCGTGGCCGGGTTCAGCGGCCCGATACCGGGGGCGACGCGGCAGGAATGTGGTAATTATCTGGAGCACGATCTGGCGGGCGCCAAGGCCGTGGCCGAGGATATGCTGGCCGTGTTGGCCGCTTGGACGCCGGAAAAAATGCGCTACGCCGAATAAGCGCCAAATAATGAGCGCAAAAAAGCTGCACGGTCTGCCAAACAGGCCGCGCAGCTTTTTATGTTCGTTTTTTGCGGGGCTTATTCCTTGCCGTCCCAGCAATAGGTGCAGATACGCTCGCGCGGCAGGCCGATAGCCTCCAGCAGGCCGTCCAGCGACTGATAGCCCAGCGAATCGAAGTGCAGCTTGTCGCAGATAGCCCGCAGCAGGCGTTTGCCGCGCTCGCTGGTGGCGTCGGCGTATTCCTCCAGGTGCTTTTCGCCCTCGTCGCCCTCCAGCTCATAGACCACGCGCCGCGCCAGCAGATCCATGTCGGAACTGCCGCGGGAGAAGTTCAGATATTTGCAGCTGTACATGATCGGCGGGCAGGCCGAGCGCATATGCACCTCGGCGGCGTTGGCCTCGGTCAGAAAATCCACCGTTTCCCTGAGCTGTGTGCCGCGCACGATCGAATCGTCCACAAACAGCAGCTTTTTGCCCTCGATCAGCTCCGGCACGGGTATCTGCTTCATTTTGGCCACCTGATTGCGCACGTTCTGGTTCACGGGCATAAAAGAGCGCGGCCAGGTGGGGGTGTATTTGACGAAAGGCCGGGCGAACGCCATGCCGCTTTCGCGGGAATACCCGATGGCGTGCGGTATACCGGAATCCGGCATGCCGGCTACGTAATCCACCTTTGGCAGCGTGCCGTGTTCGCGCTCGTTCCGCGCCATGATCTCGCCGTTTTTATAGCGCATCACCTCGACGTTTACGCCCTCGTAGTTGGAGTTCGGGTAGCCGTAATACGTCCAGAGAAAGGCGCATATCTTCATATCCTCGCCGGCGGGGGCAAGCGTCTCAACGCCGTCGGCCGTAACGCGGACGACTTCATGCGGGCCAAGCTCGTAGGCGTCGGCGTAGCCCAGCTTGTGATAAGCGAAGGATTCAAACGAGATACAATAACCGTGTTCGTTTTGGCCGATCAGCACCGGCAGGCGGCCGCGCTTATCGCGCGCCACGATCAGCCCGTCCGCCGTCATCACCAGAATGGTGGCAGAACCGTCGATGACCTCCTGCGCGTAGAGTATGCCCTCCAGCAGGTCGTCTTTCTGGTTGATCAGCGCGGCGGTCAGCTCGGTGTGGTTGATCTTGCCGGAGCTCATCGCCATAAACTGATGCCGGTGATCGGAAAAATATTTTTGGATAAGCTCGTCCGCGTTATTGATAGCGCCCACGGTGGTGATACCGTATAGCCCCAGGTGCGAGCGCACCAGCAGCGGCTGCGGGTCAGAATCGCTGATGCAGCCGATGCCAAGGCGGCCGTGGAAGTCGAGCAGATCCTTTTCAAATTTGGTGCGGAAAGGCGTATTTTCGATATTATGTATCTGCCGCTGGAAGCCGGCCGCCGGGTCATACACGCACATACCGCCGCGTCTGGTCCCCAGGTGGGAATGATAATCCACGCCGAAGAAAAGATCCAGCACGCAGTCCTCCTTGGAAGCAACAGCAAAAAAACCGCCCATAGGTAAATTCCTCCTCAAATTGCGCCGTCGGATTTTGGGGATAAAGCGCTTTTTTTTAATTATACCGAAAATCTGCCGCCGCCGCAAGATATATTTGCGCGCGTCTTTGCGCGCGTATCGCGGCAGGAAAAGCGGGCGGATACGGCGAATTATGCCAAACAGGCAGGATTTTGGCCCGCGGGGTCGAATTATAGCTTGCTTTTAGTCGGCCAAATCGGGCCGCAGATAAATTTTGGGAGGTATTTGATATATGGCGGGAAAACTGTACGGCGTGGGCGTTGGCCCGGGGGATAAAGAGCTGGTGACGCTGAAGGCGCTGCGGGTGCTGCAGGAGTGCGACGTGGTGGCCGTGCCTAAAATGAAGAGCGGCGAGACGACGGCCTATAACATCGTGGCCGATTATATACCGGAAAAGCCGGTTCTGGAATGTCCGATGCCGATGCACAAAAACTTCGACGAGCTGCAAAAAAATTACGAAGCGATCGCCGACCGGGTGGAGGAGCGCCTGCAAAAGGGCGAAAACGTGGCCTTTATCACGCTGGGCGACCCCACCGTCTATTCCACCTATATGCAGATAAACGCGATAATCCTGGCGCGCGGCTATGAGACCGAGCTTATTCCCGGCATTACTTCGTTCTGCGCGGCGGCGGCCCGGCTGAATATGCCGCTCTGCGAGCGTGACGAACCTTTGATCGTGCTGCCAGCTTCTTATAAAGAGGTGAAGGAGGGCATACGTCTGCGCGGCAACAAAGTGCTGATGAAGGCCAACCGCGCCGTCATGGAGGTGCGCGATATGCTGGCCGAGGCGGGCCTGCTGGAAAGCAGCAGCATGGTGGAATGTTGCGGTATGCCGAACGAGAAGATCTACCGCAGCATGGCGGATATGCACGAAAGCTCCACCTATTTTTCTATCATCATCGTCAAGGATAAAGACTGATCCTCGCGGCAGCGCAGTCGGCTGCCTGCGCCGGGGCTGACCGGCCGGGCGGCGGCTGCGCTGTTTTACAGCGGCGGAGGTCTGCAAACGGCGGAAAGGAGGCGGCGGCTTGCGCGCGATCGTCAAAAAATATGCCTGGCTGATCCTGCTGCAGGGCGCGGCTGCTCTGCTGCTCAGCTTTGCTATGGTGCGGGGCGTGGCTATCGTCTCCGGCGCGGTAGACGCGCTGCTGGCGGGCGAGGCCGTGCGCCCGGCCGCCTACGCGCCGCCGCTTTTGGCGTTCACGCTGCTGGCGGTGCTGGCGGCCTACGTCAAAAGCAGCAGCGGTAAAGGCGCGGCCGTCGGGATCTTGGGCGACTGCCGGCGCGCCGTCATGGCGAAGCTGCCGCGCATCGCCTACGCCTATTATGACCAAAACGGCACGGGCAAGGTCGTCTCCCGCCTGATCTCCGACGTGAAAGAGGCCGAAAAATTCTTCTCCGATATCCTGCTGGAGATCATCGGCACTATCGCCACCGGGCTGGTCACGTTCGTTTATATTTTCCAGATCAACGGCTGGCTGCTGTTCGCGGTGGCGGTCAGCTATCCCTTCGTGCTGGCCAGCGTCAAGGTGATCAGCAAGCGCGTGCTGCAGCTGGCCCGCCAGCGCAAAAGCTATATCGACGCCGAGACCGCCAAGGTCTACGACGTTATCGGCGGCATGGAGATCGTGCGCAGCTACGAGCTGGCAGACGTTATGGCCAAACGCCTGGCCGACGCCACGGCCGACGTTTTCGGCGTGGAAGTGAAGCGGGCGCGCATAACCTCGTATATGGAGGCTCTGCGTATGCTGCTCAAATGGATACCGGGCATTATCTGCCTGGCCACGGGTGCGCTTATGGTGGCGCGCGGCGCGATCACCACGGGCGAGCTGATGGCGTTCCTGCTGCTGACGGAGCGGGCGTTCGACGCGCTCTCCGGCCTGCCTTATTGCCTGAACGAGGCGGCGGACGCGGCCGTGGCGCTGGAGCGTCTGGACGGCCTGCTGCACGCCCCGGAGGAGGAGAGCGGCGGGCTGACCGAGCCGGGCGGGGGCGATACGGCGGTGGAGTTTGCCGGCGTATCCTTTGCCTACGACGAAAAGCCCGTGCTGCACGAGCTGGATTTTTGCATAAAACGGGGCGAGAAGGTGGCCTTCGTGGGGCAAAGCGGCAGCGGCAAAAGCACCGTTTTCAAGCTGATCTGCGGCTTTATCCGGCCGGACGGCGGCGCGTACCGTCTGTTTGGCCGGGATTTTGCCGAATATGACGTGGCGGCCGCCCGCGAGCATATCGCCCTGATCACGCAGGAGGCGTTTCTGTTCCCGGCGAGCGTGGCCGAAAACGTGGGCTATGGCCGGCCGGGGGCGACGCAGGCGGAGATAGAGGCGGCCTGCCGCAGCGCCAATATCCACGATTTTATTATGAGCCTGCCGGAGGGCTACGCCACGCTGACCGGCGAGCGGGGCGTCAAAATGTCCGGCGGGGAGCGGCAGCGGCTGACGCTGGCCCGCGCCTTTCTGAAAAACGCGGATATCCTGCTGCTGGACGAGCCGACCTCCTCGCTGGACGCGGCCAACGAACGCCTGCTCTCCGAGGCGGTGGCCGGGCTGCCCCCGGATAAGACGGTTATCTATATCGCGCACCGGCTCTCCACCGTGGCCGGTTGCGACCGCATATTCTATCTGGAGGACGGCGCGATCAAAGAGGCCGGCACGCACGCGGAGCTGCTGCGCTTAAACGGCGGTTACGCCCGGCTTTATCACGCCTGGGAAGATACGGAGGATAAGGAATGATGCTGCTGCGGGTCTTAAAAATGATGGGCGGCGCGCTTGGCCCGTATCTGGCGGGCATTCTGCTGATGACGGCCTCGCTGCGCGGCTTCATGGTGGTGAAGGCGCTGCTGATACGCGACGTTTTCGCCTGGCTGGAGGACGCGGCCCCTGGCGGGCTGGCCGCCGTCATCGTGAAAAATCTGACGATCGGCCTGGCGCTGCTGGTCGTCTATATCTTCACGTCCTACGTTTACAAAATTTCGTCCAAACGCGGCGTGATGAACCTGAAAAACGTGATCTACGCTAAGATATTGCGCCTGCCGATGCAGTATTTTCTGAACAACCACAGCGGCGACCTGATCTCCCGCGCGTTTTACGATATGGGGCAGACGTCGGATATCTACGAGGCCAAATTCCGCCGCCTGATCGCGCCCGTCATCTCGGCCGCGCTGTATTTTGCCGTCATGCTGTATCTTAACGTGCCGCTGGCGCTGGGGCTGGCTGCTGCCAACCTGCTGGCCATGGTCTTAAACGCCTGCTATATCGGCAAAACGCGCCGTCTGCGCCGCGCCATAGCCGAGCTGAACGCCACGCTGACCGAGCGCGTGAACAACGTGATCGGCGGCATCGCTATCGTCAAGATATTCGGTATCGGCCGCCGTCTCGGCGCGGCCTATGACGCGGATAACGACGAAATGATCGCCAAGCAGAAGCAGGACGCTCGTTTGTCCAGCCAGCTGGAGGGCGCGAACACCTTTTTCGATTTCTTCTGCTCCTTCGCGTTCCTCTGCCTGGGCGTTTGGTTCGTCGGGCAGGGCCGG
>CANQSW010000086.1 GCA_947626615.1 uncultured Peptococcaceae bacterium
CCGGTATCAGGATATGCCGCAGGTGCGGCGCACCGGCGTCTACGACGAGCAGACCTGCCGCGCGGTGCAAAAATTTCAGCAGCTGGCCGGGCTTAGTATACTGGAGGAACCCTGCCTGGATCGGCCGACCTGGAACCGCCTGCTGGCCTTCTGGGGCAACTGTCAGACGTGTAAGGATTGAGAGTTCGGGAGCAATATGCCGCGGCGGCGTATTGCTCTTTTTGTCATATCGCGGCGGCAAACGCCGAAATAAGCCGCTTGTTTTTGGCCGGCTGCCGGTTTATACTGTAAGCGCGGGCGGCGTAATGCCCGGCTTTAGCGCAAAAATATAGCCGGCGCAAACGCACCGGCTACATGGCCTGGCGGCAAAAACTTATTTAGTTTTTATAGGCCACCAGTATCATATTTTTGCCACATTCAGCGCAGAATTTGTCCTGTAAGCGCTGCAGCGCGGCCATATCCTCCGACGTCAGTATCGCCGGGTCGTTCAAAGTATCCATATACATAACGTCTACCTCCTTGTTAGCGTTTTGCGTCAGTTTGCAAAAATTTGGCAACGCTTCCGGCCGCCTTTTGCAGACAAACTTATTTTGCACGGAATCGCCGCTCTTAGCCAGCCAATTTCGGGCAGACGCTTTCAGCCGAAGCGTTGTTTTTTGCCAATTTTTTTTGCGATATCACTATACAAGCGCGGCATTTTATGTTATTATCTATATATAATAAACATATAACATAGTTTTTAATACTAAATATCCGGCGCGGCCAAAATGTGAAGGGAGAGTGTATTTAATGGGCAAGGCACAGATCGACGTGGAGAATTTTAACCGCCAAAGCCCCCGAGAGGAATTGTTTAACGCCATTTCGCACGGGCTGGGGGCGGTGCTGGCCATAGCCGGGCTGCCGGTGCTTATCGTTTGGGCGGCGCTGCACGGCGACGCGATGAGCGTGGTCTGCGCCACGCTTTATGGCTCCAGCCTGATCCTGCTTTACGTTTTTTCCACGCTGTATCATTCCATTACCAACCGCAGCGCCAAAAAAGTGCTGCAGGTGTTCGACCATTGTTCGATCTTTATCCTGATACTGGGCACGTATATCCCGGTGACGCTGGGGCTGATCCGTGGGGCGCTGGGGTGGACGCTTTTCGGGCTGAACGCGGCGGTGGCGGTGGTTGGTATCATTTTGAACGCCGTCAGCGTCAAAAAATTCCACAAATTTTCGCTCTTGCTTTATCTGCTGGCGGGCTGGTCGGTGCTGCCGGCCGTTAAACCGCTGCTTAACGTTATGCCCAAGCCCGGCGTTATGCTGGCGCTGGTGGGCGGCCTGTTTTACACCATAGGCGTGTATTTCTATCGCCGCGAGGATAAGCGTTATATGCACCTCATCTGGCATTTCTTCGTGTTTGCCGGCAGCCTCACGCAGTATTTCATGGTGCTGTTCTATTGCCTGAACGCCCCGGCTTGCGGCTATCAGCCGGCCTATTGCCGGTTCATAACGCAGACGGAGCTGGAGGATTGGCTGGCGGGCCGCCGCAGCGAAGATAATATCTACCCGGACGATGAGCTTGGTATCTATCTGCCGGACGTTCACGCCAGCGAGCTTTATCTGCAGGAGGAGCAGAACGATCCCGTCAGCACACATTCCTATATGCGTATGATCAATTCTCTGGTGGAGATCGAGATAGAAAGCTACGACCTGCTTTTTGCGGCTTTTCTGGTGCTGCATGAATACGGCCATTGGCTGCATTTCCGCCGCTGCCGCAAGGCGAGCCTTGACTATGTGCTGTGGCTGAACCGTTTTATGGCCCCGGTGGAAAGCCAGCGAGAGGTGCTGGAGATGATACCGAACAGCGAGCCGGCCAAAGAGGAGCTCATAGCGGAGCATATGACGGCCTATAACGCCATGCCGCAGGAGCTTTCCGCCAACAAATACGCCCTAAAGCACCTGCCGGCTTTGTATAAAAGGCTGCTGCGGCGCACGGCCAAAAAATAACTTTCAAAAATAACTTTATCATAACAAAAGCTCAACAGCGGGCCGGGCGGCCTGCCGTTGAGCTTTTTCTTTGCGTTATTTGTTGGGGTTATTACATCAGCGGCGCGAACAGCCGGAGCAGGCTGCGGATGACCCGAAGGTGCATGGGCGTTAGGCGGGTGACTTGTTCCGCCGGGATACATTTTTCTTCGGTGCGCAGGAAGTCCTCCTTCATCACGGCGATCACGTCGGAGACGCCGTAGAGCAGGGCGCCGCATTCAAAGTGATGATAGAGGCTGCGGTAATCGCAGTTGATCGTGCCGACGAAGGCGTATTTGTCGTCGGCCACGATGCTTTTCGTGTGGTTGAAGCCCGGGCCGAATTCCATCACACGGCAGCCCGCCGCCTGCAGCGGGTGATAATAAGCCTGCGTCATGATATGGACGTACCATTTATCCGGAACGTGCGGCGTGCAGATACGCACGTCGACGCCGCGTTTGGCGGCCAGCTGCAGGGCCAGCAGCAGTTCGTTATCGACGATAAAATACGGCGTGTTGATATAAATATAATGGTTGGCCGCGTTGATCATATTGATAAACGCGGATTCGCCGATATGCTCGCCGTCGAACGGGTTATCGTGGAAGGGCTGTATGCAGCCCGCGCTGTAATCGTGCGAGCCTTCGTCCTGGGGCTTGCAGTAGGCGGCGTAATCCAGCCGCCGGGCCGGGGCATAAAGATTCCAATTCTGCAGGAAGATAAAGTTGAAGGCCGTCACGCTGTCGCCGCGCAGCAGCAGGGCGGAATCCTTCCAGTAGCCGAAGCGTTCCTTTTGGTTGATATATTCGTCGGCCAGATTGATACCGCCGACGAAGGCCGTTTTGCCGTCGATAATGGTGATCTTGCGGTGGTCGCGGTTGTTGATGCCGGTGTCCAGGCTCATTTTCACCGGGTTGAAGACCGTACATTTTATCCCCAGCTTTTCCAGCTGCTGGTCGTATCTCGGCGGCAGCGTTTGCAGGCAGCCCACGTCGTCGAACATTACGCGCACGTCGACGCCGGCGGCGGCTTTGGCTTGCAATATCTCCAGGATACTGCCCCAGAACACGCCTTGTTCGAGGATAAACGTCTCGATGAAGATATATTTTTCCGCCTTTCGCAGCTCCGCCAGCAGCACGGGGTGCAGATCTTCGCCGCAGGTGAAATACTGACATTCGCCGGCGGCGTAGGGCGGTATCTGCGTGACGTTCTGCAAATAGCGGCATTGCGAACCGGCGGCCGGGTCGAACGCGAACACGCCGTCCACCACCTCTTTATGCTCCGGCAGCACGCCCCGGGAGCTTTCCACCTCCTGCATCACCTGCCGACGCAAATGGCGGCTGGCGTAGCGCGAGCCGAAGAGGATATAGATGGCCGCGCCCACGATAGGCAGCAGCATGATGACGATGATCCAGGGCAGCTTGGTGGAGGGGTTCTGCTCCTGATTGTTTATCAGCAGCACCACCAGCAGTACGCTGAGCGCGGTGTAGACGGCGGAGCACCACACGTAATGGTCGTTCAGGAAGATGACGGTGGAAAGTATCAGCGCCAGCTGCACCAGCAGCACCACGCCGATGATAAAAATGCGGCTGCTAAAGAAGCGGAATAATTTGCGTAAAAACATGGGTATCCTCCGTTAAAAAATAAAGTTGGCGGCAAATATCCCCCAGCAGCCGAACACCAGTATCAGCGCTATGGGGTTGACGTTGAATTTGCGGAGCAACAGCATGGCCAGGGCAAAAAGCGTCAGCTCGTATAGATTGGTCACGTTTTCCAGGCCGAGCGTCAGCGCCGAGCCGACAATCAGGGCCAGCACCATCGGCTTCACGCCGTTCAAGCCCCATTGCAGATATTTATTGTCCGGCCAATGGCGGAAAATATACATCAGGCCCAGAATGATGAAATAGGCCGGCACGATCAGCCCAAGGGTCGCCAGCAGCGCCCCGGGGAAACCGCCGATCTTGAAGCCGGTGTAGGTGGCGGTGTTGACGGCGATAGGCCCGGGCGTCGCCTGCGATATGGCGATCATATCGGTGTATTCGCGCAGCGTCAGCCAGCCGTGGATATCTACGACCTGGTTCTGGATAAAGGAGATCATCGCGTAGCCGCCGCCGAAATTCAGTATGCCGATCAGCACAAAGGTGAGGAAAAGCTCCAGCAGTATCATGCCTTGCCGCCTCCTTCCGTGGGCGGCTGCACTGGCTTCAGGCGATTATAAAGTATCGCGACGACAGCTCCCGTCAGTATCACGAACACCGTATTGATCTTGGCAAGCAGCAGCATTGCCAGGCCCAGCGCCAGCATAAGCAGGTCGCCGCGGCTCTTTAACAAGCCCTTGCGCAGCTTGAAGCCGGCGTCTAAAAGCAGGGCGGCCACGATGGGGCGCACCCCGGCGAAGAATTGCTGCAATATCTCCACGTTTTTGCCCAAAAGTATCAGATAGGCCAGCAGCAGAATGATGACCACCGAGGGCGTCACCATGCCGAGCGTGGCGGCGGTGGCCCCGGAGAGGCCCCTTTGCGTATAGCCGATGTAAATGGCGGCGTTGATCGTAAAAGCGCCGGGCGCGCTGTTGGTTATGGCGAACATATCGGCAAATTCCGCCTCGGTCAGCCATTTTTTGTCCTCCACCACGGCGTTTTGGATCAGCGGCAGCATCACGGCGCCGCCGCCCACGGTAAAGAGGCCGATCTTGGCAAACAGCAGGAACATCTCCAAATATGAGGCAGGTTTTTTTGTTTCTGTCTTTGGCATAGGCGCTTCCTCCGGCAAATTCTGTGGATCTTGCGTCAAAATAAAAATTCTTAGTGTAAATTCTACCATATTATTTGACAAAAAAAAAGCTCTATAATATAATTAAATGATAAAATGCACCAATAATTCTAGTTTAGCAAAAAGAGGTATCCGACATGAGTTTACAGATTACATTCCCAGATGGGGCGCAGAAAAAGTTCGATTCTCCGCTGACCGCGCTGGAGGTGGCCAAAACTATCAGCAACAAGCTGGCCAAAAAGGCGTTGGCGGCCAAGGTGAACGGCCAGGTGGTCGATCTGACCAAGCCGCTGGACGGCAATATCGAACTTCAGATATTGACGTTTGACGACGAGGAGGGCAAGCACGTTTTCTGGCACAGCTCGGCTCACATAATGGCGCAGGCCATAAAACGCCTGTTCCCCGACACGCAGTTTGCTATCGGCCCGGCGATCAAAGAGGGCTTTTATTACGACGTGGACAGCTCGCACGTTTTCGTGCCGGAGGATATGCCGGCGATCCAGCAGGAGATGCTGAAGATCGCCGCCGAAGACCTGGAGTTTACGCGCCGCGAGCTGCCGCGCGCCGAAGCGCTGGAATTTTTTACCGCCCGGGGCGAGGGCTATAAACAGATACTTATCAACGATCTGCCGGAGGACGCGGTCATCAGCACCTACACCCAGGGCGATTTCACCGATCTCTGCCGCGGGCCGCACCTGCCGCGCACGGGTTTTGTGAAGGCGGCGGCGATACTTTCCTTCGCCGGGGCCTACTGGCGGGGCGACGCGAAGAACAAAATGCTGCAGCGTATCTACGCTATAACCTTCCCGGAGCAAAAGGAGCTGGACGCTTATCTCTTCCGGCTGGAGGAGGCCAAAAAGCGCGACCACCGCAAGCTGGGCAGAGAGCTGGGCCTGTTCATGCTCGCCGACGAGGGGCCGGGCTTCCCGTTCTTCCTGCCCAAGGGCATGGTGCTGCGCAACACCCTGCT
>CANQSW010000087.1 GCA_947626615.1 uncultured Peptococcaceae bacterium
CATCATCTGCTATGGGCGCACCTTGAGTAGTTTTCCGGTCTGGCAAAGCTATCACCATAGCCCAGCCCGCCGGGCCAAACAAGAAACACCAAAAATAATATCCCTGATGCCCTTTCATGATCGCGATCTTCTCAAATTGTGACGCAACTATCAGGTTAATAGCAATCGCCACCACAAAAGTTATTAAAATACTCATTTCATTTCCTCCCAAATAGTGTACTTTTTGGCAACGCAAAAAGCACACTATTTATTTTCTTAAAACAGCCGAAAAACATCGAATTTTTGTGGAAATGTCCCAAAATATGTGTTATATTATAGTTAGTAAGATGTGATTGGCATTTTACAAAAAAGTACACTTTTCTGTAAAAACACCACCGTTACAATAAATTGGTATTTTAACAAATCACCGCCCGGCAGCGGAACGAGGACAGCGCCATAAAGCGCTCCCTGGCCGCTGCCAGGCGGTGATTTTCTTTGTCATTCTGTTGTCGCTTGCGTCCGGCCCGGCGTTGGGCCGGAGCGGCTATTTTTGGCCCGCAAACAGCGTGCCGGCCGGCCGGCCCTGCACGATGTCATAGAGGGCTTCCGGGCGCTTGCCGTTGGTTATCACGGTGTCGATACCCTGGCGGGTGGCCAAAGACGCGGCCTGCAGTTTGGTCTTCATGCCGCCGGTGCCGCGGCGGGAACCGGCCCCGCCTGCCAGCGCGTAAACGCTGTCGTCGATGCGTTCGATCCGCTCGATCAGCCGGGCCTCGGGATAAAGCCTGGGGTCGGCGTCATACAGCCCGTCGATATCGGAGAGTATCACCAGCCGGGCCGCGCCGCATAGCACGGCCACCACGGCGGAGAGCATATCGTTATCGCCAAACAGCCTGTCTTCGGATTCTATCTCGGTGTAGCTGACCGAATCGTTCTCGTTCACTACCGGGATAATGCCCATTTCCAGCAGGGCGTTGAACGTGTTGGTCAGGTTCTCCTTCTTCTCCTCCTGCTCGATATCCTCGGCGTTCAGCAATATCTGCCCAATGGTCTTGTCATAGCCGCTGAAAAATTTGTCGTATAGATACATGATGCTGCATTGGCCGACGGCGGCCGCCGCCTGCTTCATGCGCATGACGGTGGGCTTTTCCGCCATATTCAGCTTGTTCGCGCCCACGGCGATTGCGCCGGAGCTCACCAATATCACCTCATAGCCCATGTTCTGGATATCCGCCAGCACGCAGGCCAGATGATCGAAAGAGCGCAGGTCGCTTTTGCCCAGCTCGTTGGTCAGCGTCGACGTCCCCACCTTTACGACGATGCGGTTCGGCTTCAATGTCATTTTCAGTCCTTCTTATTTCTCACGGTTTTTGGCGGCCGCGATGATACGCTCGGCGATCGGCGCGGGCGCTTCTTCATAGCCGTCGGGCTGCATGGTGAACTTGCCGCGGCCCTGCGTCATGGATTTCAGGTCGATAGTATAGCGGGAAAGCTCGGCCAGCGGGATACGCGCGGTGATCACCTGCACCTTGCCTTCCTTCTCCATACCCATGATGCGGCCCCGGCGCGCGCCGTTGATGTCGCCCATGATGTCGCCGGTGTATTCGTCGGGCACTCTGATCTCCACGCTCATGATAGGCTCCAGCAGCACGGGCTTCGCCTGCTCGCACGCCTTGCGGAAGGCCAGGTTGGAAGCGATCTTGAAGGCCATTTCCGAGGAGTCTACCTCGTGATAAGAACCGTCGGTCAGGATTATCTTGATGTTGGTGACGGGATAGCCGGCCAGAACGCCCTCCTGCACGGCCTCGCGCATACCCTTTTCGACCGCGGGGATATACTGCTTCGGCACCGAGCCGCCGAAGATCTTCTCTTCAAACACAAAATCCTCATCGTAGCAGGGCTCTACGTCGATAAACACGTGGCCGTACTGGCCGTGGCCGCCGGACTGCTTCTTATGCTTGCCCTCGATGTGCGTGGCCTTGCCGCGGATCGTCTCTTTATACGGCAGCACGCGCTCCACCATATCCACCAGCACGTTGAATTTGCGCACCAGCCGCTCCAGCGTGATGTCCACGTGCGTGTCGCCCATGCCGGTGAGCAGGGTCTGCTTGGTCACGGGGTCTTTCACGCATTGCAGCGTCGGGTCTTCCTCCAGTATCTTTTGCAGCGCCTGGCCCAACTTATCTTCGTCGGCCTTGCTCTTGGGCTGGATAGCCACGGTGTAGGTCGGCTGCGAGAATTTGATAGTTTCGATCTCCTGCGCCGCGCCCTTGGTGCAGAGCACGTCGTTGGTGCCGGTGTTGGCCAGCTTGGCGAACACGCCGATATCGCCCCAGCAAAGCTCGTCTACCGGCACGGTGGCCTTACCGAGCATGGTGGCCAGGCCGGCGATCTTTTCTTCCTTGTCCTTGGTCACGTTATAGAGCGAGGTGACGGCGCCCAAATGGCCCTGGCAGACCTTGAACAGATTCAGTTGGCCCACGAACGGGTCGGTTATGGATTTGAACACCAGCAGCGCCAGCGGTTTTTCCGCGTTCTCCGACGGCAGGCAATCCTCCGGCGAGGGCAGATAAGAGGCGCAGAAGCCCAGCAGCGTTTCGATGCCCATGGCGTTCAGAGCCGAGCCGCACAGCACCGGCGCGAACAAGCCCTTGGCAATAGCGCCGCGCAGACCCTTTTTGATCTCGTCGTCGGTCAGCTCCTCGCCGTCCAGATATTTCATCAGGATATCGTCGTCGCCGTCGGCGGCGTATTCCATCAGCTTGAAGTGCGCTTCCTCCACCAGATCGGCCATATCGCCCGGCAGCGGTATCTCGGTGGTCTTGCCGTCGGCGAATTTATACGCCTTGCGGGAAAGCACGTTCACCACGCCGGAGAACGTATCGGCCGAGCCTATCGGCAGCTGCACCGGCACGGCGGCGTAAGGTATCTTTTCCGCCAGCTGGTTCACGCAGCGGTCGAAATCGGCGTTCTCGCGCTCCATTTTATTGATAAAGATAACGGCGGCTTTGCCCAGCGCCTTGGCGCGCTCGGCGATCAGCTCCGTGCCCACGCCCACGCCGGAGGACGCGTCCACCGTCATCAGCACGTTCTCGCAAACGGGCAGCGCGGCGTCAACCTCGCCGGCAAAATCCAGAAAACCCGGCACGTCCAGCAGGTTCAGCTTAACGTCGTGCCATTCGCAGGCCAAAAGCGCCGTGTTGACGGACACCTTTCTTTTCACTTCCTCCGGGCTGTAATCCGAAAGGGTGTTGCCCTCGGTCACCTTGCCCAGGCGTTTGGCCGCGCCGCACTGAAAGGCGATGGCCTCGGCCAGGCTCGTCTTACCAGTACCCTGGTGCGATGCGATAGCGATGTTGCGAATGTGTTCCGGTTTGTAGACCTTCATGAAACTTTCCTCCTTCTATGCCCCAGCTTATGGGATATTTAGGCGGCGGCGAACCTGCTTTTACGGCTGCCGTCTTAAAAAAGCAAACTCTGCGGCTGCGTCGCCGCAATTACCCTATATTCTTTATTATACTTTTTTCGCAAAAATCCTCTAAGCTCGCAGGATTTATTTTGCCGCCGCCGCATAAAAGAGGCCCTTTGGCATAAATTTTTCTGCGCCGTATCCTTCCGGCGCGGGGAGGCCGAAAATTTTATGCCGAAAAAACCGCCGAAATCGCCCAGTTTTTTCTGGAGCGCGGCCATTTTGCTGGTCTGCAACTTCATCTCCCGCGTGCTGGGTTTTGTGTATAAGATAATTTTGGTGCGGCTGATCGGCACGGCCGGCATCGGCATAACCGAAATGGCCGGGCCGATGTATTCGTTCGCGCTGGTGGCCGCCTCGCTCGGCATACCTATGGCGCTGAGCCGCCAGCTCTCTCTGGAGATCGGCAAACGGCGCTGGCGCAACCTCGCCCGCCTGCAAAACACGGCGCTGGCGCTGCTGGTGCTTTTGGGCACGGCCGCCGCGCTCGTCTGCGGCATTTTTGCGCCCGGGCTGGCCGCGCGCTTTGGCAGCGCCGCCGGGGCGGAATATCTGCAAACGCTCGCCCCCGCCGTGCTGATAGTCACGGTCTGCTCCGGGTTTCGGGCCTATTTTCAGTCCAGCAAGCAGATCGGCGTGATCGGCCTTTCGCAAAACATCGAACAGCTGGTGCGGGTGGCGGCGGGCAGCCTTTTGGTCTGGCTGGCCCTGCCGCTGGGGCTTACGGCCGCCGTAAAGGCCGTGGCCTGGGCCACCGTGCTGGGCGAGCTCTGCGGCCTGCTGTTCATTCTGCGCGCCTATCTGAAGCAGCGGCCCCAAAACAGCGAGCCGCCGAACATGAGCCGGGCCGGCATCGTTATGCGGCTTTTTGCCTTCGGCGCGCCCGTTACGGCGCAGCGTCTGCTAATGTCCGGCATACTGATGGCGCAGGCCATTTTGATACCTCTGGCGCTGCAGAGAGGCGGGCTTTCCGCCGCGGCGGCCACCGACGCCTACGGCAATTTTTCCGGCGTGGCCATGTCGCTTATCCACCTGCCGGGCATTTTCACCGCCACGCTGGCCACGGCTCTGCTGCCCTCGATCGCGGAAAGCAACGGCGACCGGGCGCGGCTGAACAGCCGTATCAACCAGAGCCTGCACATAACCTGCGTCGTCGCGCTGCCCTTTATGCTGCTGTTTTATGAGTTTGCGGAGGAGCTTTGCCGCTGGCTGTTCAAAGCGCCGGGGGCGGCGGCTTCGCTGCGGGTGCTGGCGCTGGCCGCCGTGTTCATCTACGCCCAAAGCGCGCTCACCAGCATTTTACAGGGGCTGGGCAAATTGAACGCCCTGTTCGTCAGCCTGGGCGCCTCGGGGCTGCTGTTTCTGGCGGTCATCTGGCAGCTGACGCCCCGCTTCGCCCTCACCGGCGCGGCGCTGGCCGAGCTGACGTTTGCCGCCGCCGCCTGTCTGATCGACTTTCTGTTTCTGCGGCATTTCACGTCGCTATCGCTCGATCTGCCCAATATCGCGGCCAAGCCCCTGCTGGCCGCAGGGCTGGCGGCGCTGGGCGCAAAAACGGCGGAGAAACTGCTCTCCGCCGCCGGCAGCCAGCCCACAGACTGGCAAAGATTTATCGTGATGTCCGCCGCAGGCGGCCTGCTTTATCTGGCCGCGCTGCTGCTGTTGGGCGGTCTGCCCAGAGTGTTCCGCCGCTATCTGCTGCCCGGGCGGCGGCCGTGATCATTGCAGCGTGCCGAATTTTTCCTTCGGCCAGTAGATGAAGAACGCCTTGCCCTTCACGTTGCCCACCGGCACGAACGGATCGCTCCACAAATGCGCGTCGAAGCTGCTGTTGCGGTTATCGCCCAGCAGAAAAACGCAGCCCTCCGGCACGACCACCGGGCCGAAGTCATAATCCATCGCCGCGCTGATATAAGGCTCGTCCACCGCCTCGCCGTTGCGGTACAGCTGGCCGCCCAAGATCAGAATGGTATCGCCAGCCACGCCGATCACGCGCTTCAACATATCGTCGCCGCGCCCGACCTCGGTTTTGGTCGATTCGGTCGGCTCAAAGACTACGATATCCTGAAACTGCGGCTCGCCGAACACATAGACCAGCCGGTTCACCAAAATGCGCCCGCCCACCGGCACTGTCGGCACCATGGACGAGGTTGGTATCACCCGGTTGTCGATCAGCAGGCCTTTGATCAGCAGCGAAAGCAGCAGCGCGCAGACGAATATGACGATGATATCCTTGGCGCTGCCGAAGATCTTTTTCAGCATTTTATCCTCCC
>CANQSW010000088.1 GCA_947626615.1 uncultured Peptococcaceae bacterium
CTTGTGGTGCGCCTCATAGCGGTCCTTCAGCCCATGGAGGAGACGGCCTGGTGCTGGTGGACTATAAATCCGGCCGGGGCGACAGAGCGGAGGAAGAAGTGCGGCGGCAATACGGGCTGCAGCTGGCGCTTTACCGCCGGGCGCTGGAGACGGCGCTGCGCTTGCCGGTGAAAGAGGGGTATATCTACTTTTCGGCTAGGAACAGAGCCGTGAAAATCTTTTAGCGGGCAGGCACCGGTGGCGTTTGGCGGCATATGCTTATGGCGAGAACTCTCTGCCGGGCGGTGCTGCCGATGTTGAAAAATTTTTCCGCCAAATTTGCCGCCAAAAGGCCGGTCTGCGGCTCGGGCGGCGGCATGAGAAGGCCGGGGCTTTGGGTCGGCCTGTGCCGAAAGCTGGTCTGCTCTTTGTGGCAGCTTTTTGCGCTGGCCGCGCTGCTGCTGTTCGTCTATATTTTGCGGCAGCCGGGCGCTTATCTGCTGATCGTGCTGTTTTTGCAGGTGCTGGGGCTGATGATCTGGCTGCAAAGCCGGCGATTTTAGCCGCGCCGCTTGCGCCGACGCGCCGAATATGTTAAAATCTGGGTAGAAAAACCGAATTTTCGGCGGGGAGGTTTTATTATGCGTATCAAATTTATCGGCCATGCCTGCGTGCAGCTTTTGGGCAGCAAAACGATCCTGTTCGACCCCTATCTGACGGGGAATCCGGCGGCGACGGTGAAAGCCGGTGAGGTTAAGGCGGATTATATCCTGCTGACGCACGGCCACGGCGATCATCTGGGCGACACGGTGGCGATAGCCAAACGCACCGGCGCCAAGGTGGTGGCGATGGTGGAGCTGGCCAACTGGCTCTCGGAGCAGGGCGTCGACGCGATGGGCATGAATATCGGCGGGTCTTATCAGTTTCCGGACGGCTTAAAAGTCAAGCTGGTGCCGGCCTGGCACAGCTCGCAGCTGCCGGACGGCTCGCCCTGCGGCCTGGCGGTGGGCTTCATCTGCTGGCTGGACGGCAAATGTATCTATCACGCGGGCGATACCGGGCTTTTCGGCGATATGCGCGAGGTCATCGCGCCGCACGGGCTGGACTGGGCGATCCTGCCGATCGGCGATTATTACACGATGGGGCCGGCAGACGCTCTGACCGCGGCCAAATGGCTGGGCGCGAAGAATTATCTGCCTATTCATTACAACACCTTCCCGCTCTTGAAGCAGGACGCGGCGGCGTTCAAGCGGGCGGTGGAGGCGGAATGCGCCGCCAAATGCCAGGCGCTCGCACCCGGCGAGGAGTGCGAGGCATGAGCCAGCCCAAATATACGCGGGAAATATTGGCGCGGCTGGCGGAGGTCTATGCCGATACCGGCTCGGCGCTCAACTTCGGTTCGGTCTATCAGCTGCTGGTGGCGGTGATATTGTCCGCCCAGACCAACGACAATCAGGTGAACAAGATCACCGCCGGGCTGTTTCCGGCCTACGGCACGCCGGAGAAAATGGCGGAGCTGACGCTGCCGGAGCTTGAGGCTAAAATACAGACCTGCGGCCTCTACAAAAACAAAGCGAAGAATATCCTCGCCATGACGCATATCCTGCTGGAGAAGTATCACGGCGAGGTGCCGCGCACGCGCGAAGAGCTGGTGGCGCTGCCCGGCGTGGGGCGCAAGACGGCGAACGTGGTGCTTAGCGTCGGCTTCGGGCTGCCGGCGCTGGCGGTGGATACGCATATCTTCCGGGTGGCGCATCGCCTGGGGCTTTCGGCCGGCAAAACGCCGGACGCCGTGGAGGCCGATCTCTGCGCGCTGCTGCCGGAGGAGGACTGGGCCAAGGCGCACCATTGGTTCATCTGGCACGGCCGCCGCGTCTGCGACGCCAAAAAGCCCAAATGCGCTGACTGCCCCGTTTCAGCATATTGCCCGCGCCTGCTGTGAAGCGCCCGCGGAAAATTTTTGCGGAATTAACATAAAAATGCTTGACAAACCTGCCGCTTGTGGGGTAAAATAATCAAGCAGTCACTTGACTGCCCTGAAACGCCAAGGCGCTTCTCGGCAACAACCGGTCGTTATCGGCCTTAAAAAAGTGTTGACAAGCGCTTTTTGCCGTGGTACAATAAACGATGTTGGTGTCGAATGTGGACGATTAGCTCAGCTGGGAGAGCGCCTGCCTTACAAGCAGGATGTCGGCAGTTCGATCCTGTCATCGTCCACCACTATTATGGCGCAGTAGTTCAGTTGGTTAGAATGCCAGCCTGTCACGCTGGAGGTCGTGGGTTCGAGCCCCATCTGCGTCGCCACACTTGCCTTGGTAGCTCAGTTGGCAGAGCAGAGGACTGAAAATCCTCGTGTCGGTGGTTCGATTCCGCCCCAAGGCACCATTATGCGGGTATAACTCAGTGGTAGAGTGCCACCTTGCCAAGGTGGAAGTCGAGAGTTCGAATCTCTTTGCCCGCTCCACATCGCGGCAAGCCTCTATGGCTTGCCGCCTTTCTTATATACGCAAAAAAAATACGGCTGGCCGCTTTTGCAAGCAGGCTTGCCGTATTTTTTTTGTCCGTGCCTGGTTATTTTTGCCAAAAAAAACCCCGGCCGCAAAACAGGACGGCGGAATCAGACTCGGCCCCGGTAGACCCGCGGCACCCGAAAAATAACGCTTAGTGCTGCTGCCTTCCGGCCCTGACACGGTTCACGGTTTTCCGCTGCGCGGGGCCGGGGCGTCAACGCCCGGCCCGCCGCCCTGCTTTGCGGCCGGGACGCTTGTTCCCGGCGTAAAAGCTGGTTTGCCGCCTTGAGACGGCTAAAAAACATTTTAACGAAAACTTAAAAGTTTGTCAACGGTTATTTTTGGCCGCGCTTCAGCTGCTTCATGCGCTGCGCGTGATCAAGCTCTTTTTTGCGTATGCGTATGTTCTGCGGCGTGACTTCCAGCAGGTCGTCGTCCTGGATAAATTCCAGACATTGCTCCAGGCTCATCACCACGGGCGGGGAGAGGTGCAGCGCCTCGTCCGAGCCGGCCGCGCGGGTGTTGGTGGCCTGCTTTTTTTTGCAGACGTTCACCACCAGATCTTCGGCCTTCGGCGATTCGCCCACCACCATGCCGCCGTATACCTGCACGCCCGGGCCGATGAACAGAGTGCCGCGCTCCTGCGCGTTGAAAAGGCCGTAGGTAATGGATTCGCCGCGCTCAAACGCCACCAGACAGCCGTTGGCACGCTTGGTTATCTCGCCCTTCAGCGGCCCGTAGCCGTAGAAGATGTAGTTCATGATGCCTTCGCCCTTGGTGTCGGTCAAAAATTCGCCGCGATAGCCGAACAGACCGCGCGTGGGTATGATATACACCAGCTTCATGCGGCTGCCGGTCTTTTGCATGGATTGCAGCTCGGCTTTTCTTAGGCCCATTTTCTCCATGACCGCGCCCATGCTTTCTTCCGGCACGTCGATAGTCAGCTCCTCGTAGGGCTCCTGCTTCTGGCCGTCGATCTCGCGGATCAGGGCGCGGGGCGTGCTGACCTGGAATTCATAGCCCTCGCGGCGCATCGTCTCGATTAGAATTGAGAGGTGCATCTCGCCGCGCCCCAGCACCAGAAAGGCGTCGGTGCTGTCGGTATCCTGCACGCGCAGGGATACGTCCTTCAGCGTCTCGCGATAGAGGCGGTCGCGCAGCTGGCGCGAGGTGACGAATTTGCCTTCTTGCCCGGCAAACGGGCTGTCGTTGACGGAGAACGTCATCTCCACCGTCGGCTCGGATATCTTCACAAAGGGTATCGGCTCGGGCGCGCCGGGCGCGCAGACGGTGTTGCCGATAGTCACGTTCTCGATGCCGGAAAAGGCGACGATATCGCCCACGCGGGCTTTTTCCACCGGGGTGCGCTTCAAGCCGTCGAACTGATATATGGCCGTGACCTTGGCGCGCTGGTTCAGCGATCTGTCGTGATAATCGCAGAGGGAGATCTCCTGATTCTGCACGATCTCGCCGCGTTCGATGCGGCCGATCGCGATACGGCCCACGTAGTCGTTATAGTCGATCGAGGAGACCAACACCTGCAAATCGCCGTTTTCGTCGCCCGTGGGGGCGGGGATATGCTCCAGAATGGTGTCCAGCAGGGGCTGCATATTGTTGGCGGGGTTGCGCCAATCCTTGCCGGCGATGCCGGTGCGGGCGGAGCAGAAGATGAACGGGCTGTCCATCTGCTCGTCGGAGGCGTCAAGCTCCATGAAAAGCTCCAGCACCTCGTCCACGATCTCGTCGGGGCGGGCGTCGGGGCGGTCTATCTTGTTGATAGCCACGATAACGCGCAGGTTCAGTTCTAGCGCCTTTTGCAGCACGAAGCGCGTCTGCGGCATGGGGCCCTCAAAAGCGTCCACCAGCAGCAGCACGCCGTTGACCATTTTCAGCACGCGCTCCACCTCGCCGCCGAAATCGGCGTGGCCGGGAGTGTCCACGATATTAATCTTCACGCCCTTATAGGTGGCGCTGGTGTTTTTGGCCAAAATGGTGATACCGCGCTCGCGCTCCAGGTCGTTGCTGTCCATAACGCGGTCCTGCACCATCTGGTTGGCGCGGAAGGTATCGCTCTGCTTCAGAAGCTGATCGACCAGCGTGGTCTTGCCGTGGTCGACGTGAGCGATGATAGCTATATTGCGTAGATCGTCTCGCTGCATAAAAGATTCCTCCAAAACATAGGTAAAAGTCAAATCTTCAACTTATCTATTATAATTTATCCGCGGGGCGAATGTAAAGAGTTTCGGCGCAAAAAGTTGTGAAAAATAAGCGCGCCCGGCGGCTATACAAACGCGGCAGATTTTGGTATAATCTAATTAACGGCAAACGCAAAAAACATGCGTCGCAAACAAATCCACAGGAAAGGGTGTTTACTATGTTGAAAGGTAACGCGCTGATCGCGCAGTCGGGCGGGCCTACCGCCGTCATCAACAGCAGCGTCTGCGGGGCGGTGGAGACGTGGCTGGGCCTGGCGGATAAGCCCGGCACTATCTACGCCGCGGTCTCCGGCATCAAGGGCTTTCTGGAGGAGGATATCATCGACATGGCCGCCCAGCCCAAGGCCAACATCGAGGGCCTGCGCTGGACGCCGGGCGCGGGGCTGTTCTCCTGCCGCTACAAGGTGAGCGAGGCGGAATATCCCCGGCTGGTGGAGATCTGCCGCAAATATGATATCCGCTATTTCTTCTATAACGGCGGCAACGATTCTATGGATACCTGCAACAAGATGAGCCTGGCGGCTGAAAAGCTGGGCTATGAGATGCGCGTCATCGGTATCCCCAAGACGGTGGATAACGACCTGCCGATCACCGACCATTGCCCCGGCTATGCCTCCGCCGCCAAATATCTGGCCGCGACGGTCATGGAATGTGGTATTGATCTCGCCTCCGTCGCCACCAAAAACAAGGTCTGCATCATCGAGGCGATGGGCCGAAACGCCGGCTGGCTGACGGCGGCGGCCGCTCTGGCCAAGCGCCAGCCCGACGACGCGCCGCATCTGGTGTATCTGCCGGAGGTGCCGTTCGACACCGAGCAGTTCCTGCATGACGTGCAGAGCGTTTACGACCGGCTGGGCCATTGCTTCGTGGTGGCCAGCGAGGGCATTATGGACAAGGACGGCAACTACATCGCGGCGGACGGCAAGATCGCGGCGGCGCTCTATTCCGCGGCGCAAGGGGCGGGGCTCGAAACGGGTAAGG
>CANQSW010000089.1 GCA_947626615.1 uncultured Peptococcaceae bacterium
GCTGGAGCTGTGGGTGTTCAAAAGCAGCGGGCCGGCCGGGCCGGCCAAAAAAACGGCCAGACCGGCGCCGCAGGCGCAGAGCGAGGCCGTCAAAGAGGTCTACGCGCTGTTTGAGGCGGAATTTGCCCGCCCGCTTTCCCCGCTGGAGCTGCAAAAGCTGAACGCCTGGCTGGTCACTGACGGCTGGCAGCCCGCCATGCTGCGCGAGGCGGCGCGGCGCGCCGTTTTGCACGGGGCGCTGAGTTTGGCGTACATAGATAAGATACTGCTGCGCTGGCGGCGCGAGGGTATTACTTCGCCGGAGCAGCTTACCGGCGAGGCGGCAGAGGTCGCGGCCAAGACCAAAACCAAACGCGGCCGCAAAACGGCCGAACCCAGCTTCGACAGCGAAGCGGATTACAGCAAATTTTTCTAATATCGCAACAACAGCGCGGCGAGGAGGCCGGATAAATGCGGGAGCTTGACGATATCATCACGGCGAAGAATATCGACGCGGCGGCGGGGGAGGCTGCCGCCACGGCGGCGGAAGGCTGCCCCTATTGCGGGGGCAGCGGCTTCGTGCTGCAGGCGGACGGCACGGCCAAACGCTGCGTCTGCTACGCCGAGCAGCGGCTGCTGGAAGCGCAGCGGCGGGCCGGGCTGCAGCCGATGCTGCGCCGCATGACGTTCGCCAGCTTCGAGCTGGCCTGCTACGCGCCGGGTCTGCAAGCGCCGGGCGGGCGCGGCCAATCGTATTATGAACTGGCCCGCGCGGCTCTAGAAAAGACAAAATCGCTCTGCCGGGCCGTCTGCCGGGGCGAGCGGCCGCGCGGTCTGCTGCTGTTCGGGCAGGTGGGCAGCGGCAAAACGCATCTGGCGGCGGCGGCGGCCAACGCGCTTTTGGGGCGCGGGCACGACGTTTGCTTTCTGGTCGTGCCGGATTTTCTGGCAGCTTTGGCACGGCGGAGGACACAGGGCAGGAGCTGCTGCGCCGGGCCAAACGGGCCGAAGTGCTGGTGCTGGACGATCTGGGCACGCATAATCTGACCGATTGGACGCGGAGCGTGCTGTTCGGCCTGCTGAATTTCCGCGTGAACGAGGGGCTGACCACGCTGGCCACCAGCAATCTGGACGAAGCGGCTCTGCGGGAGGCGCTGGGCGTGCGTTCGCTCTCCCGGCTGCTGGCTCTCTGCGAACCCTGCTATCTGCCCTGCGACCGCGACCTGCGCCTGCGCGGGCTGGAGAAACAGTAATGCTGCTGATCTTCGACCTGGACGATACGCTGATCTATACGCACCGCGTTTTTATGCGGCTGACCGACGAGTTTCTGGCGCGTATGGCGGCGTTTGGCTTCGACGACGGCGAGGTCTACGCGACGATGGACAAGATCGACCGCGGCATCGTGACGGCGGCGGACGCTTACGTGCCCTGGGCCTTTCCCACGGCTATGCGGCGGACTTATCGGCTCTATTGCCAAAAATACGGCGTTCCTTATGACGCGGCGGCGGCGGACGGGCTGGAGCGGCTCGGCAACGGCTTCCGCGAGGCGGCATATCAGCTGCTGCCGGGCGCCAAAGCCCTGCTGGAGCAGCTTTCGGCGGCGGGGCATAAGCTGGCTCTGCTGACGCAGGGCGACTACGAAGTGCAATATTACAAGATACGCCAGCACGATCTGGCGCGCTATTTTGCCGCCGTCAAGGTCGTCGCGAAAAAGACCCCGGCGGTATATAATGAACTGATGCGCGAATACGGTTTTGCCCCGGCGGACACCGCGGTGATCGGCAACAGCCTGAAAAGCGAGATAGCCCCGGCGTTGGCCGTGGGGGCCAGACCGATACTGGTGACGGCGGCGGAAAGCTGGAGCTTTGAGGAAACGCCGGTGGCGGGCGGCTACGCTGTGGCCCAAACGCTCGCCGAGGTGGCGGAGCTTTTGCGCTGACCAAGAGGAGAAGCTGATGACGGAAACGCTTAACACGAACGAAAGGCGGCCGCTGAAAGCGGCGCTGCTGCAATTTGATATCCGGCCGGGCGAGACGGCGCATAACGAAAACGTGGCGGCCCGGCTGATCGCCAAAAGCGCGGAACTGGGGGCGGAGCTGGTCGTGCTGCCGGAGCTTTGGAACGTCGGCTACGATCTGCCGCACCTGGCGGAGCTGGCGCAGGACGCGCGCGGCACTTCCTGCCGGCTGTTGGCGCGGCTGGCGCGGGAATACGGCCTTTATATCTTCGGCGGCACGTTCGCCGAAAAGCGGGGCGGCCGCTATTACAACACCGCCCCGGTGTTCAACGACCGCGGCGAACTCATCTACAAATACCGCAAGCTGCACCTCTTCCCCAAGGGGCTGGAGGAGGAAAAATACTTCACGCCCGGCGACGAATGGGGCCTGGTGGATACGCCCTGGGGGCGCTTCGGGCTGGCCGTCTGCTACGACCTGCGCTTTCCGGCCGCCATACAAAATCTGGCGCTGCGCGGCGCGGAAACTATCGTGATACCGGCCCAGTGGCCGAAGGTGCGCATAGAGCATTGGTGCCTGCTGGCGCAGGCACGGGCGATAGATAACCAGCTGTTCGTGCTGGCCTGCAACCGCACCGGCCGCGACGCCAGCGGCAAATATCCCGGCTGCTCGATCGCCGTCGACCCTTTGGGCAGCGTGCTGGCCGGGGGCATGACGGCGACCGAGCCGGGCGTGCTGCTGGCCGAGCTCGATTACAGCGGGCTGGATAAGCTGCGCGCCGCTATACCGGTCTACCGCGACCGCCGGCGTATCCTGGACGAGATCGACGACGGGCAGCTGTAACGCACGAATTTGGGCCGGGGGCTTGACAAATCGCCCTCGGCCTGTTATATTGTTGATAGTAACTCGCCGTTTTTGTAGTATACCGCTAAGGTATGCTATTTTTTTATGCTGGGCGGGGCGAAGGCCCCAGAGGTGAAATATGGCAAACGATATCGAACGCCGCGTGTTTGCGCTGGCCGAGCCGCTCTGCGCGGCGGCGGGGGCCGAACTGGTGGCGGTGGAATGGGGCAAGGCCGGCCCGGGCTGGCGGCTGGCCCTTTATATAGACTGCGAGGGCGGCGTGGGGCACGAGCTTTGCGCCAAAGTCAGCGAGGCCGTCTCCGACGCTCTGGACGCGGTGGATATCATCGGCCCTTCCTATAATTTGGAGGTGAGCTCGCCCGGGCTGGAGCGCCCGCTGCTGAAGACGGCGGATTTTCAGCGTTTTGCCGGCAGCCTGGCCGCGGTTAAGCTGTTTGCGGCCAAAGATGGCCAAAAGGAATTTTGCGGCGAGCTTTTGGGCTATTCCGCCGCAGAGGGCGTGCTGCTCTGCGAGGAAAAGACCGGCAAGCGGCTGGCTTTTGCGCCGGAGGAGATCGCCGGGGCGCATTTGGTGTTCAGATTTTAGAAGCTGTTGGTTCGATATATTTTAGACTGGTTATGAGGTGAAGAAATGGCTGAATTCATCAACAAGGATTTTATTGAAGCGCTGGAGGAGCTGGAGACGACCAAGGGCATCAAAATGGACGTGCTGCTGGAGGCGCTGAACGACGCGCTGGTGATCGCGTACAAGCGGAATTACGGCTCGTCGCAGAACGTGCGTGTGGAGATCAACCGCGATACCGGCGATATCCACGTTTATTACCGCAAGGAAGTCGTGGAGAACGTGGAAAACGACAAGATCGAAATGTCGCTGGAGGAAGCCCGCCAATACGACCCGGAATTTGAGGTGGGCGATATGTTTGAATCCGAGGTGACGCCGCGTTCCTTCGGGCGTATCGCCGCGCAGGCCGCCAAGCAGCTGCTGGTGCAGCGCATACACGAGGCCGAGCGCAACGTCATCTACGACGCCTACGCCAAGGCGGAAGGCGAGATCGTGCGCGGCAGCATCGTGCGTATCGAGGGCAAAAACGTGATCGTCGATATCGGCAAGACCGAGGCCGTGCTGGCCGCCACCGAGCAGATCCCCGGCGAGCGCTACGTGGTGGGCGAGCCGCTCCGCGTTTACGTCGAGACGGTGCAGCGCGGCACGCGCGGCCCGCGTATCATCATCAGCCGCACGCGCTCCGGCTTCCTTAGCCGCCTGCTGGAGCAGGAAGTGCCGGAAATATACGACGGTATCGTGGAGATAAAAGCCGTGGTGCGCGATCCGGGCAGCCGGGCCAAGGTGGCCGTTTTCAGCCATGATCCGGACGTCGACCCGGTGGGCGCGTGCGTGGGCGCGCGGGGTATGCGCGTGCAGAGCATCGTGGAGGAGCTTTCCGGCGAAAAGCTGGAGATCGTGGAATGGTCGGAGGATCTGGCGACGTTCATCAGCAACGCCATCAGCCCGGCCAAGGCCCTGCAGGTGACGGTGGACGAAGCCAACCGCTTCGCCAGCGTGCTGGTGGCGGATAACCAGCTTTCTCTGGCTATCGGCCGCCGGGGGCAGAACGCGCGTCTGGCCGTGCGGCTCACGGCCTGCAAGATCGACATCAAGAGCGAATCGCAGCAGCTGGCCATGGCCGCCGCGCAGGACGAGGATATCTTTGCCCCGGAGGCGGAAGAATAAGCCCTTCCGGGAAAATTTCGGTATATATGCCGGAGCTTGAGGTGAAGCTATGGCTGAAAAGGCAAAATTACAGCGCACCTGTCTGGCCTGCCGCACCGAGCACGATAAGCGCGAGCTTATCCGCGTCGTTCGCACGCCGGCGGGCGAGATCAGGCTGGACGATACGGGCAGAATGCCCGGGCGGGGGGCTTATCTGTGCAAACAGCCGGAGTGTCTGCGGCGGGCGCTGAAAACGCGCGCGCTGGAGCGGGCGCTGAAGCGCCCCATAAGCGAGGAGATCAAAAATGAACTGCTGCAAAGGTACGCCGCGCCAAACGAATGAGGCGCTTTTGCTGCCAAAGGCCGAAAGAGGCGTTTACACGCTGCTGGGCCTGGCGCAAAAGGCGGGCAGATTGGCTGCCGGAGCCGACGCGGCCACGCTGGCCGCGGCCAGAGGCGAAGCCCGGCTGCTGCTGCTGGCGGCGGACTTAAGCGAAAGAACGCGGCAGCGGCTGCTGCTGAACTGGCAGGAGCTGCCGGGGGCAAAAAACGCGCCCATCTGGAGCTTCGGGGCCAAAGAAGCGCTGGGGCAGGCGGCGGGCCGCCGTCCCTGCGGCGTCTGGGCGTTCACGGATACGAATTTTGCGAGCGGGCTGGCCGCCAAGCTGGCCGCGCTTCAGCAGGGCGGGCTGGCCGAGCTGATCCGGCCCGGCCGTTAAAACAGCTTAAAATAATATAAATATATAAGGTCGGCTATAAGGTCGGCGGGGCTTTGCCCCGATTGGTTAAAGGAGTTGTTTGGATTGGGAAAAATTAAAGCGCATGAGTTGGCCAAAGAGCTGAGCGTGGAGAGCAAACGTCTGGTGGAATACCTGCAAAAGCAGGGCTTCGCCGTGAAAAATCACATGACCGGGCTGGAAGAAGACGCTATCGCCGCCGCCCGCCGTTATTTCGGCAAGGCGGAGGAGCCAAAGCCCGTGGTCAAGCGTATCACCAAAGACGCGCAGGCCGCCGAACGCGCCAAACAGGAGCAGGCCGTGCCGGGCTTCCACCCCGTTGTGAAGCGCATCAAAAAAGAGGTGGTGGAGGCCGAGCGCGCCGCGCAGGCCGAGGCTGCCGCTAAGCCGGAAGAAGCGCCGGAGGCGCCGCAGCCCGCAGCGCCGCAGCCCGCA
>CANQSW010000090.1 GCA_947626615.1 uncultured Peptococcaceae bacterium
TTTTTCTTTTCTTCCTCATCGCCAAAGGCTTTTTAGAACCACTAGCCTAGCTAGTGGTTTTCTGTTTACAAAAAAGCGGTATACCACGGTATACCGCTTTTTTCTGCCTATATTTAGGCTTTTTTTACCGGCTGAGCAGCACGCCTGCCAGAAATTCGCCCAGCAAAATGCCGGCCAAACAAAGCAGCAGGCTGAAGGCCGCGTAGGCCGCCGCCAGCACCAGATGATGCGTCTGCCCCAGGTTCACGACTTCCAGCGAGAGAGCGGAAAGCGTGGAGAAACCGCCGCAAAAGCCGGTGCGCAGCAGCAGGGAAAGGCCGCTGCCCGGACCGGTGCGCAGCTCCAGCCAGGCGGTGAAGAAGCCCATGGCCACCGCCGCCGCCACGTTGATGAGGAACGTCACCACGGGGAACAGCGTATAGACCGGCAGCTGCCCCAGCAGATACCGCAGCATCGAACCCAGCGCGCCGCCCGCGCCCACCAGCAGACATTCCTTCATCTTTCGCCCTCCCCCGCGCTTTTCGCCGTTATTTTATGCTTTTTCGCGCTTGTACGCACTCTAAATTTTACCACAAAACCGCCGAATTGCAAGAGGCGATCTGTTTTGCCCAAATCTTGTAGCAAAACGCCGCCAAACAGCGATTTTCTCCGCAAAATATTGAAAAAACCCTTGTTTTTTGAGTGCTTTTACGCTATAATAAGTTGAATGTGGTTTTTGCGCCCGTCTGGGGGCAGAAGTGCTGCCCCAAATGGCGTTTTAAGCCCCGTTTTGCCGGTCGTGCTGGTTTGCAGCCGCCGGCCACATATATCTCTACGTCAACGAGATTTTCCAGCAAGGAGGTCAAAAAATCGTGGCAAAATCCCCTGACAAGAATAAAAAACCGGCAGAAAATCTGCTGGACTTTTCTCTGCCCGACGCCGAGACGGAAGAAGCGGCCGAGGCGCAGCCGGCAGCCCCGGCCGAGCTGGCCGACGACATGGTGAACGAGGCCCACGCCGATTTTGAGGGCGACGCCATGCAGCAGGCCGACACCCAGCCCGACGCCGACAGCTACGACGCCGAAAAAATTCAGATATTGGAAGGGCTGGAGGCCGTGCGCCGCCGCCCCGGTATGTATATCGGCTCCACCAGCAGCCGCGGCCTGCATCATCTGGTCTATGAGATCGTCGACAACAGTATCGACGAAACGCTGGCCGGCTTCTGCGACACTATCACCGTGCAGATACACACCGACGGCAGCGTAACGGTCATCGACAACGGGCGCGGTATCCCCGTAGATATCCACCCCAAGACCGGCAAGCCGGCCGTGGAGGCCACGCTCACCATGCTGCACGCGGGCGGCAAGTTCGGCGCGGGCGGCTACAAAGTCTCCGGCGGCCTGCACGGCGTGGGCCTTTCCGTCGTCAACGCGCTTTCCGAGTGGCTGCGGGTGGAGATCAGGCGCGACGGCCATATCTACACGCAAGAATACCGGCGCGGCAAGGTGGCCAGCGAGCTGACCATTATCGGCGACACCGACGAAACAGGCACGACCGTCACCTTTATGCCCGACGCGCTGATCTTTGAGACGCTGGAGTTCAGCGACGAGGTGCTGGCCAACCGTCTGCGCGAGCTTTCCTTCCTGAACCGCAACGTCACTATTATTATGGAAGACGAACGCGAGGGCGGCAAACGCTCCGTCTGGCACCATGAAGGCGGCATAACCGATTTCATAGCCTATCTGAACCGCACCAAGGAGCCGATCCACCCGGTGTTATACTTCCAGGGCGAGCAGGAGCAGGTGCAGGTGGAGATCGCCCTGCAATACAACGACGGCTATGCCGAAAACATCGCCTCCTACGCCAACAATATCCGCACGATCGAGGGCGGCACGCACGAAATGGGCTTCAAAACGGCGCTCACCCGCGTTATCAACGACTTCGCCAAAAAGCTGAACTTCCTGAAGGATAAGGACGCCAAGCTCTCCGGCGACGACGTGCGCGAGGGCTTGACGGCCGTTATCAGCGTGAAGGTGCGCGAGCCGCAGTTCGAGGGCCAGACCAAGACCAAGCTTGGCAACTCCGAGGTGAAAAGCATCACGGATAAGATTCTGGCCGAGGCGCTGACCAATTATCTGGAGGAGAATCCGCAGAAGGCCAAGCTGATCATCGACAAAACGGTGCGCGCGGCCCGCGCCAGAGAAGCAGCCCGCCGCGCCCGAGAGCTGACCCGCAAACAGAACGTGCTGGAAAAGACCTCTCTGCCCGGCAAGCTCGCCGATTGCTCCGTGAAGGACCCCGCCTTCTCCGAGCTCTTTCTGGTGGAGGGCGATTCCGCCGGCGGCTCCGCCAAACAGGGGCGAGACCGCCGCACGCAGGCCGTGCTGCCGCTGCGCGGCAAAATTTTGAACGTGGAAAAAGCGCGGCTGGACAGGATTTTGAGCAGCGAGGAGATCAAAAATATGATCACCGCCATGGGCACGGGTATCAGCGACGATTTCGATATCGCCAAGGCGCGCTATCACAAGGTCATCATCATGACCGATGCCGACGTGGACGGCGCGCACATCATGACGCTGCTTTTGACCTTCTTCTTCCGTTATATGCCCCAGCTCATCACCGAGGGCTACGTCTACGTGGCGCAGCCGCCCCTCTTCGGCGTGAAATCCAAGCGCAGCAAGGAGCACGTCTATATCTACGACGAGGTGCTGCTGGACAAATTCTTCGCCGACAAAAAGCGGGAAAATTACTCGATCCAGCGCTATAAAGGCCTGGGCGAGATGAACGAGGACGAGCTTTGGGAAACGACGATGAACCCGGCGAACCGCACGCTGATACAGGTGACTATCGACGACGCCGTTTATGCGGACGAGACGTTCTCCATGCTGATGGGCGACCAAGTCGGCCCGCGGCGCGAATTTATCGAACAAAACGCCAAAAACGTCGACGATCTGGATATTTAAGAAAGGAGGAGCGATAAGCCATGAGCGAGATTTACAACAACGGCAACATCAAAAAAAGCGAGATCAGCCACGAGATGCGCTCCGCCTACCTCAGATATTCCATGAGCGTTATCGTGGGCCGCGCCCTGCCCGACGCCCGTGACGGCTTGAAGCCAGTGCACCGCCGTATCCTCTACGCGATGTACGAGCAGGGCGTCACCCCGGACAAGCCCTACAAAAAATCCGCCCGCTCCGTCGGCGATATCATGGGTAAATATCACCCGCACGGCGACGCGGCCATTTACGATTCTCTGGTGCGTATGGCGCAGGATTTCTCCATGCGCTATCCCTTCATCGACGGCCACGGCAACTTCGGCTCTATCGACGGCGACAGCGCCGCCGCCATGCGTTACACCGAGGCCCGGCTGCAAAAATTCGCGCTGGAGATGATGCGCGACATCGAAAAAGACACCGTTGATTTCATGCCCAACTACGACGGCGAGGAGCAGGAGCCTACCGTGCTGCCGGCCGTCGTGCCGAACCTTTTGGTGAACGGCTCCAACGGTATCGCCGTCGGCATGGCCACCAACATACCCACGCACAATCTGAACGAGGTCTGCGACGGTATCTGCGCCCTGATCGACGACCCCGATATCGAGATCGACGAGCTGATGCGCTATATCAAAGGGCCGGATTTCCCCACCGCCGGGCTGATACTTGGCACCGACGGCATCAAAGACGCTTACCGCACCGGGCGCGGCGCGATCAAAATGCGGGCCAAAACGCATATCGAGGTGACGGCTCGCGGCAAGCAGCGCATCGTGGTGACGGAGCTGCCCTATCAGGTGAACAAAGCCCGGCTGATCGAAAAGATCGCCCAGCTGGTGCGCGAAAAGCAACTGGACGGCATAACCGAGCTGCGCGACGAATCCAGCCGCGACGGCGTGCGCGTCGTTATCGAGCTGAAAGCCGACGCCGTGGCGCAGGTGATACTGAACCGGCTCTACAAGCACACCCAGATGCAGGATACGTTCGGCGCTATCATGATCGCGCTGGTAAACGGCGAGCCCAAGCTGCTGAACCTGAAGCAGATACTGGAATGTTACGTCGACCACCAGAAGCAGGTCGTCACCCGACGCAGCCGCTTTGAGCTGGCCCGCGCCCAGGAACGCGCTCATATTCTGGAGGGCTTGAAAATCGCCATAGATTATATCGACGAGGTGGTGACCACTATCCGCAACGCCGCCAACCCCGACGAGGCGCGGAACAAGCTGATGGAGCGCTTCGGCCTCTCCTTCAAGCAGGCGACGGCCATTCTGGAAATGCGTCTGCGCGCCCTGACCGGGCTGGAGCACGGCAAGATCGACGCGGAATACGCCGAGCTCATCAAAACTATCGCCTATCTGGAGCAGGTGCTGGCCAGCGAACGCATGGTGCTGGGCATTATCAAAGAGCAGCTGATCCAGCTGAAAAATAAATTCGGCGACGACCGCCGCACCACTATCGTGGGCGACGAAGGCGAGATGAGCGACGAAGATCTGATCGCCGAGGAAGATATGGTCATTACCATTTCCCACGCGGGCTATATCAAGCGTCTGAACCTGAACACCTACCGCCAGCAGCGGCGCGGCGGCCGGGGCGTCACTGGCATGACGACGCGCGACGAGGATTTTGTGGAGCAGATGTTCATCGCCTCCACCCACGATTACCTGCTCATCTTCACCAGCCGGGGGCGCTGCTTCCGCTTAAAGGTGCATGAGATACCCGAAGTTAGCCGCACGGCGCGCGGCGCGGCGCTGGTGAACCTGCTGGCGCTGGAGGGCGACGAAAAGCTGCGCACCGTTATCCCGATCAAGAGCTTCGACCAGGGCGGCTATCTGGTGATGGCCACCCGCGCCGGTATCGTCAAAAAGACCGAGCTGGTGCAATACAACAGCCGCAACAACGGCATCATCGCCCTGACGCTGGACGATGACGACGACCTCATCGCCGTGATGCTGACCGACGGCAGCGCCGACCTGATGCTTTCCACCGCCGCCGGGCTGGTGATCCGCTTCAGCGAGACCGACGTGCGGCCGATGGGCCGGGTGGCGCGCGGCATGAAGGGCATAACCCTTAACAAGGGCGATAAGCTGGTGGCGATGACGCAGGCCGAAGAGATGAGCTACCTTATGGTCGTCTCGGAAAACGGCTTCGGCAAGCGCACCCCGCTCTCGCTGGAAAATTACCGCCGCATCACGCGCGGCGGCAAGGGCGTGCACACGCTGCGCTGCAATGAAAAGACCGGCCCGCTGGTGGCCGCCATGAACGTAAAAGAGGGCGACGAGCTGATGCTGATAACCCGCGGCGGCATCATTATCCGCATCAACACCAGCGACGTTTCGGAGCAGGGCCGCATGACGCAGGGCGTCACGCTGATCAACCTAGGCGAGGACGATCAGGTCATGGACGTGGCCCGCGTGATGACCAGAGAAGAAGAACCGGAGACGAACCGCAACGCCAGACAGGTGCCGGACGACTCCGTCGCCCCCACTCAACTGGGGTTGAAGCAGGAGGTCGACGATGCGGCCGAGGAGGCCCGCCAGATCTCGCTGCTGCTGGAGCGCGCCGAGGCCGACCAGAACGAGGAATAACGCCCGCGGGCAAAAATTTAAGAGGCATATCCACCTCGGATGAAGTGGTAAAAAGATGGTAGACACGAAAGTGCCTACCATCTTTTTGTGCTAAAATAAGGGAAAGGGGTGAACTAT
>CANQSW010000091.1 GCA_947626615.1 uncultured Peptococcaceae bacterium
TCCCGGGACGGGCAAAACGCTGTTCGCGCAGGGGTTTGCCGCCGGGCTCGGCGTGGCCGCACCGGTCACCAGCCCCACGTTCACTATCGTGAACCAATACGGCGGCGGGCGGCTGCCGCTGGCGCATATGGACCTTTTTCGTCTGCAGGATACGGACGAGGTGTGGGAGCGCGGCGTCTGGGAATATTTCGACGGCCTGACGGTGGTGCTGGCGGAATGGCCGGAGGTGATGGCGGACGAAATGCCGGAAGAGCGGCTGGATATCCGCCTGCTGCGCCGCCAGGACGACGACGGCGCGGAGTGGCGCGAGATAGAATTCGCCCTGCACGGCGAGGGCAAATGGCTGGAGGAGGCGCTCTCTGATGGCGAAGGTTTTGGGAATTGACACGGCCGGCAAGGGTCTTTCTCTGGCGGTGGCGGAGGGCGATAAGCTGCTGGCCTCCGCCTGTCTGAACGTGGGGCTGACCCATTCGCAGCGGCTGCTGCCCCTGCTGGCGGCTCTGCTGGAGGGCGCGGCGCTGCGCCCGGCCGATATCGACCTGATCGCGGTGACGAACGGCCCCGGCTCTTTTACGGGGCTGCGTATCGGGCTGGCCACGGCCAAGGGGCTGGCGGCGGGGCTGGGCTGCAAGCTGCTGCCCGTCTCCACGCTGGAGGCCGCGGCCTACGCCGTGCGCGGCATGGGCGCTTATATCTGCCCGGTGCTGGACGCCCGGCGGAACGAGGTCTACACCGCGCTTTATACGCCGGAGGGGGCGGAGCTTTGGCCGCCCGCCGCGCTGGCGCCGGAAAAGCTGGCGGAGCAGCTGCGGGAGTTTCTGGCGGCAAACCAGCCGCGGCGGGTGATGTTCGTCGGCGACGCGGCCGAGCTTTATATCGAGAGGCTTTTGGCGGCGCTGCCGGATATGGCGCTGCTGGCCCCGGCGGAGCGGCGGCTTTTCGGTGCGCCGGGCTGCGCGCTGCTGGCCGCGGAAAGGCTGGAGCAGGCGCTGCCGCCGGAGCGGGCGGAGGCGTTTTACCTGCGGCTTTCCGAGGCGGAGCGCAACCGCAACGCGCGCCTGGCGGCGGAGGCACGCCAATGACGGCGGCGGATATTCTGGTGGAGCTTTCCCCGGCCAACGCGGACATTTATCTGCCGCAGCTTTTGGCGATAGAGCGGGAGGCGTTTGCCCGCCCGTGGACGGAGGCCGACTACCGGGCCGAGATCGCGCGGCCGATCGCGCATATACTGCTGCTGGTGCGTGAGGACGAGCTGCTGGGTTATGCCGGCTTCTGGCAGGTGCTGGACGCGGCGGAGGTCACCAACGTGGCGGTGGCGTCGGGGCGGCGCGGGCAGGGGCTTGGTTATAAGCTGATGTCGGGGCTGGTGGATCTGGCGGCGCTTTTGGGCTGCCGCCGGGTGAATCTGGAGGTGCGGGCCGGCAATCTGGCGGCGCAGGCGCTGTACGCCCGCTGCGGCTTTCAGCCGGACGGCCGCCGCCCCGGCTATTATGAGGACAATCGGGAGGACGCGCTGCTTTTCAGCCGCGATCTTTCGGTATATTGATTTTGTGGTGAGGCATATGGTCAAAATTTTGGCGATAGAAAGCAGCTGCGACGAGACGGCGGCGGCGGTGATAACCGACGGCTACCGTCTGCTTGCCAACGTGGTGGCGACGCAGATACCGGTGCACCAGCTCTATGGCGGCGTCGTGCCGGAGATCGCCAGCCGCGAACATCTGAACGCCGTCGTGCCGGTGGTGAACCGCGCGCTGGCGGAGGCCGGGCTGGCGCTCTCGGAGGTGGACGCCGTGGCGGTGACGCAGGGGCCGGGGCTGATCGGCTCGCTGCTGGTGGGCGTCAGCTACGCCAAGGCGCTGGCTTTTGCGGCCGGCAAACCCCTGCTGGCCGTACATCATCTGGAGGGACATATGAGCGCGCCTTTTCTGGAGCACCCGGAGCTGCGTTTCCCCTATCTGGCGCTGGTGGTATCCGGCAGCCACAGCGGGGTGGCGGTGGCCGAAGCTCCCGGCCGCTATCAGCTTTTGGGGCAGAGCCGCGACGACGCGGCGGGCGAGGCTTTTGATAAGATAGCGCGCGCCCTGGGGCTGCCATATCCCGGCGGCCCGGCGATCCAGCAGACGGCCGGCGAGGGCGAGGCTGTCTATGATTTTCCCTCGGCCTGGCTGGAGGGCACTTATGATTTCAGCTTCAGCGGCCTCAAATCCGCGGTGCTGAATTTTCTGAACCAGAAGAAGATGAAGGGCGAGGCGTTTCGCACGGCGGACGTGGCGGCTTCGGCGCAGGAGGCGATAATCCGCGTGCTGGCGGCCAAGGCCGTGCGCGCGGCCCGGGAATACGACCTGGACACTATCGTGCTGGCGGGCGGCGTGGCGGCGAATCAGGCCCTGCGCGAGCGGGTGCAGAGCCTCGCGCCGGAGCGGCGGGTCGTTTATCCCTCGCCCAAATTCTGCACGGACAACGCGGCGATGATCGGCGCGGCGGCGCTGGCCAAATGGCAGCGGGGCGAGTTCGCCGATCTTTCCCTTAACGCGGAAGCAAATCTGCCGCTGTATTTTTACGCCTGAAATATGCGAAGGAGGAATTTTTAAGGCTATGGCCGGTATGACTGACAGGACGGATACGATAGCTGGGGACGAGCCGGCGCAAAGCGCCGCCAAGCAGGAGCTGCGCCGGGTTATGCTGGCGCGGCGGCGGCAGGTGACGGCGGCGGAGCAGCAGGCGGCCAGCGCCGTTATCTGCGCCAAACTGACGCGGCTTTTGGCCGATCACCCGGCGGGCGTGGTGTTCAGCTATCTGGCTTATGGGCGCGAGGTCGATCTGGCCGCGCTGCACGAATATCTCTGGCAGAGCGGGCGGCGGCTGGCCGTGCCCAAAACTGCCGGCCTGCCCTCCGGCGAAATGCGGGCCGTGCTGCTCAGCCCTGCGGCCGAGCTTGGCCGGGCCGGGCTTGGCGTCTACGAGCCGCTGGACGCGCCGGAGATCGACCCGGCGGAGATCGGCGTGGTGCTGGCGCCGGGGGTGGCGTTCGACGCGGTGCTGAACCGTCTGGGGCATGGCAAGGGCTATTACGACCGCTTTCTGCCGCGGCTCTCGGCGGCGGCGCGGGTGATCGGCGTGGCGTATAAATGGCAGGTGCTGCCGGAAGTGCCGGTGGGGCGCTACGACCGGCCTATGGACGGGCTGGTGACCGACTGACCCGGCGGCTGTCCGAAGAAACGGGTAAATTGTCGATTCTGCGTACAATTTGCCTGATTTTTTTGCCGTTTCGCGGCAGGTCCAGCCGGAATTTTGCGGAAATTTATCTTAAAAAACTTCTACGCAAAAGGGAGCCTTGACTATGAAACAACCCATAGAACAAAGGATAAGCGCCGATCTGGCGGAGCTGGACGTCAATCCGGCCGCGCTGGCCTCCCTGCTTGGCGAGCTGATAGAGATCCACGCGCTCTATGCCAAAATCTGGGCCGGCCTGCCGCTGGATATCGCTATCGCGGACGGCGACGGGCGGCTGCTGGCGGCCACGCCCAAGCTCTGGCGCGAAACGCTGGGATACCTGGAAGAAGCGCCCGCCGGTTACCTGACGGCGGCCCTCTCGCGCCTTTCCGCCGACGTTGCCGGGCTGGCCGAGGTGGATAACGCGCTGGCCGATGGGCAAAGCTGGTTCGGCACGCTGCGGCTGAAGGGGCGGCGCGGGCGGCTGTTCATCAGCATCGCTCCGCTGGACGAGCAAATGGACGGCGAGGGTATATTTCTGGTGCGTCTGGCCGCGGAGGATAACGCGAGCCGCGCCGCGGACGGCGACCTGCAAAAGGAATTTTGGCGCGATTATGAGGCCGACCTGCCGTTTACGCAAATGGGCAAGCTGGCGGCCGGCGTGGCGCATGAGCTGAAAAACAGTTTGCAGCTTTTCAGCGGCTCGGTGCAGATAATGCAGGCCAGCTATCCGGACGACCCGGCCGTGCAGGCGCATCTGCGCCTGATACACGACGAGGTGCTGCGCTCCAACGAGCTTTTGTACGGTTTTATGGGGCTGGGGCGGCACGAGTATAACGTGGCCTCCTATTATTTGAACGACCTGATCCGAGAGATATTGCCCGTGCTGCAGGGCGAATGCCGCCTGAAGCAGATTGAGCTTGGCGCCAGCCTTGCGCCCGAGCTGCCCAAGCTGGCGCTGGACCGCACCCGTATCAAGCAGGTGCTGATCAACTGCGTGATGAACAGCGAACAGGCGATACTGCGATAACTATCAGCACGGCCTGGGACGAAGCGGCGCAGGAAGCGCGGCTCACCGTCAGCGACAACGGCGTCGGCCTTACGCCGGAGCAGGCGGAGCGCTTCTTCGAGCCGTTTTACAGCACCGCCAACGGCGGCCACGGCCTGGGCACCGCGATCAGCCGGGCTATCGTCGAGCTGCACGGCGGCAGAATGGAGGTGGCCGGCGTTCCCGGCGCGGGCTGCCAGGTGACGCTGCGGCTGCCGCGGCAGACCAAACTTGCCGCCGACCCGGCCGACGTTTGTGACGCGGTGGCGCGACGGCTTTAGCCGGCGGGGTTGACAGCCGCTAGGAAACGCTGTATACTTATCTAAAAGGTAGGTATTAAGGGCTGCCAAGCCCCAATATAGAGGTGATATTTTTTGCGGAAGTTTAAGGTCACGGGCATGAGCTGCGCGGCCTGCGTCAGCCGGGTGGAAAAGGCCGTCTCCGCCGTGCCGGGCGTTAAGTCCTGCGCGGTCAGCCTGCTCACCAACTCTATGGGCGTGGAGGGCGAAGCTGCCCCCGGCGCGATCATACAGGCGGTGCGCCAGGCCGGCTACGACGCGGCGGAGGAGGGCGCTGCGGCGGGCCAAACGCCGTCGGCGGACGCTCTGAAGGATACGGAAACGCCGCGTATGCTGGCGCGGCTGCTTTGCTCGCTCGTTTTCTGGCTGGTGCTGATGTACGGCACTATGGGCCATATGCTGCTGGGTCTGCCGCTGCCGGCGGTGCTGGTGGAAAATCCCCTGACGCTCGGCCTGGCGGAGCTGCTGCTCACCGTGATCATCATGGTGATCAACCAGCGGTTCTTCATCTCCGGCTTCAAGGGGCTGCTGCACCGCGCGCCGAACATGGATACGCTGGTGGCGCTGGGCGCGGCGGCGGCGTTCATATACAGCTCCTGCGCGCTGTTCGCGATGACGTGGTCGGAGCCGGCGGCGCAGATGACGTATCTGCACGAGCTTTATTTTGAATCCGCGGCCACGATACTGACGCTGATAACGCTCGGCAAGACGCTGGAGGCGCGTTCCAAGGGCAAAACGACGGACGCGCTGCAAAGCCTGCTGCGTCTTACGCCCACCACGGCGGTGGTGCTGCGGGACGGCGCGGAGCAGACCGTGCCGGTGCAGGAGGTGCGCGCCGGCGATATCTTCGTCGTGCGGCCGGGCGAGCATATCCCGGTGGACGGCGAAGTCATAGAGGGGCAAAGCGCGGTGAACGAAGCGGCGCTGACCGGCGAGAGCATACCGGTGGATAAGGCGCCGGGCGACGCGGTCTCGGCGGCCACCGTCAACCAGTCCGGCTATCTGGCCTGCCGGGCCACCCGCGTGGGCGAGGATACCACGCTGGCGCAGATAATCAAGCTGGTGAGCGACGCGGCGGCCACCAAG
>CANQSW010000092.1 GCA_947626615.1 uncultured Peptococcaceae bacterium
GTGGACGAGGCCAAACGCCGGGCCTGGCTGGAAGCGTTGGCGGCCAAACCGGGCTTCGTGGTCATCTGCGACGAGCTGGGTGCGGGCCTGGTGCCAATAAGCCGCGAGGAGCGGGAGCTGCGGGAGCTGGTCGGCCGCAGCTGCACCCTGCTGGCGGCTAAGGCGGAGGGCGTGTGGCGCGTTTTCTGCGGCCTGCCGCAGCGCCTGCGGTGAGCGCCATGACAGAGATATTGTTCATACGTCACGGCCAGACGGCGGGCAACCTGCGCCGCGCTTATATCGGGCGGACGGACGAGCCGCTTTGCCCCGAAGGCGAGGCGGCTCTGCGGGAAAAGCTGGCGGCGGGGCTTTATCCGCCGGCGGAACTGGTGTTCGCAAGCCCGCTTTTGCGCTGCCGCCAAACGGCGGCGCTGCTCTATCCCGGTATCGAACCGGTGGTGATAGACGAGCTGCGCGAGTGCGATTTCGCCCGCTTCGAGGGTAAAACGTATCAGGAGCTGGCGGACGACGCGGCCTATCGCAAATGGCTGGAGAGCGGCGGCACGGCTCCTGTCCCCGGCGGCGAAAGTTTGGCGGAGTTTCGGGAGCGCTGTCGGCGGGGTTTTCTGCTGGCGGCCGCGCGGATAGCGCAAAAGCCCCCGCAGCGGGCGGCCTTCGTGGTGCACGGCGGCACGATCATGGCCGTGCTGGCGGAGTTTTGCGGCGGCGCGTATTACGATTATATGGTGGAAAACGGCGGCGGCTGGCGGGCGCGGTTAGACGCTGACGCCCGGCTGACGCAGCCGGAGAAGTTGGAGCGGTATCTTAACGGGAGGGCTGAGGCATGAGTTTTTTTGACGTGAATGAGGATTACGTAATGGATAAGGTGCAGACGCTGGGCGAGCGCGTGCTGGCGGCGGCGTTTCTGTTCATCGTCGGGCTGATCGCTATCAAGCTGGTGCTGCTGTTTCTGGACAGGGCCTCCGAAAAATCGCGGTTGGACAAGATCATTAGCAATTACCTGCACTTATGCGTGAAGGCGGTGCTTTTCGTGCTGCTGGCCATGATCGTCCTCTCCACCCTGGGCGTTTCGGTGGTCTCGCTGATCGCGGTGCTTTCGGCGGCGGCCGCCGCCGTCGCTTTGGGCCTGCAAAGCAGCCTGTCCAGCTTGGCGGCGGGTATCCTCATCATCGTGAACAAGCCGTTTACGCAGGGCGATTATATCGAGAGCGCCGGTCAGATCGGCGTCGTGGACGAGATACACCTGTTCAACTGCCGTCTGCACACGCTGGACAATAAATTCGTGGTCGTGCCGAACAGCACGCTGGTAAACAGCGTCATCGTCAACTGCTCGCACCTGGAAAACCGCCGCGTCAACGTCAAGGTGGGCGTCAGCTACGGCGAGGATATCGACAAGGTGCGCCGGGTGCTGCTGGAGGTGGCGGCCGGCAACGATAAGATATTGCAGGAGCCCGCGCCTTTTGTGGGCGTGGCGAGCCAGGGGGATTCTCTGGTGGAGATAGATTTCTTCGTCTGGTGCAAAAACGGCGATTACCTGCCCGTGCTTTATTACGTGCAGGAGGCGGTGTTGAAGCGCTTTAAGCAGGAGAACATCGAGATACCTTTCCCGCAGCTGGACGTGCATTTTGACCGGGAGGCGGCAAATTGATCTATGACGTTATCATAATCGGCGGCGGCACGGCCGGCTTAGCCGCCGCGCTGTACGCCAGGCGGGGCGGCCTTTCCGTCCTGCTGCTGGAAGCCGAGGTGCACGGCGGTCAGATCGTCGCCAGCCCGGAGGTGGAAAATTATCCCGCCCTGCCGAAGATCAGCGGCGCGGCCTACGCCCAGCAGCTGCTGGAGCAGGTGGAGGCCGTGGCTGGAGATAAAATACGAAGCGGCGGCGGCGCTGGACGCGGCGGGCGAGGTCAAGACCGTGCAAACGGCCGCGGGCGTTTATCAGGCGCGCGCGCTCATCTGGGCGGCGGGGCAGACTTCTCGGCGGCTGAACGTCCCCGGGGAGGAAAAGTTTCTGGGCCGCGGCATATCCTTCTGCGCCACCTGCGACGGCGCGCTGTACCGCGGGCGGGAGGTCGCCGTTATCGGCGGCGGCAACACGGCGCTGGAGGAAGCGCTGTTTCTGGCGGGCATCTGCTCCCGCGTGCATCTGATCCACCGCCGGGCGGAGTTTCGGGCGGAGAAGCTGCTGGTGGAGCGGGCGGCCAAGGCGGACAATATCGTCAGGCATATGCCGGCCAAGGTGACGGCCGTTTTGGGCGAAAAGAGGCTCTCCGAGCTGGAGCTTGCCGGCCCGGCGGGGCCGGAGAAGCTGCCGGTGGCGGCGGCCTTTCTCGCGGTGGGCAAAATTCCCGCCAACGCCCTGCTGGCTGGGCTGGTGCCGCAGGACGAAGCGGGCTATCTGCTGGTGGGCGAGGATTGCCGCACCAACGTGCCGGGCCTTTTCGCGGCGGGAGATTGCCGCAGAAAACCGCTGCGCCAGCTGGTGACGGCGGCGGCGGACGGCGCGGTGGCGGCCACGGCGGCGCTGGCCTATCTGCGCGGCGCGTGAGCCGCGGCAAATTTGTTTGGGGGATAAGGATATGACAGAACAGGCGCGAAAACGTATTTTTGTGTTGGGCAGCGGCGGCACGATAGCCGGGCTGGCCGCTCTGCCGACGGATTTCTTCGGCTATACGGCGGGCGCGGCGGGGGTGGAAAGCCTGCTTTGCCGCATACCCGAGGTGGCCGAGCTGGCGGAGATAAGCTCGGAGGATTTTTGCAGCATAGCCAGCGAGAACGCCACGCCGGAGCTTTGGCTCTCTCTGGCCCGGCGCGCGGCGGAGCTTCTGGCGGACGACGCGGTGGACGGTCTGGTGGTCACCAGCGGCACGGACACGCTGGAGGAACTGGCGTATTTTCTGAACCTGACGCTGGAGACGGCCAAGCCCGTGGCGGTGGTGGGCGCGATGCGGCCGCTTTCCGCTTACGGCACCGACGGCCCGGTCAATCTGTATAACGCGGTGGCCGTGGCGGCGGACGACGCCAGCCGGGGCAAGGGCGTGCTGGTGGTGCTGAACGATACTATCATCGCGGCGCGCGACGCCGTCAAGCAGGACGCCTCGCGGCTGCATACGTTCGTGGGCGGCGATTTCGGCACGCTCGGCTACGTTATGGCGGGCGAGGTGCGCTTTTTTGCCGCGCCCTGTTCGCGCCACACCTATAACAGCGAGTTTCATCTGGCCGATATCCACGACCTGCCCCCGGTGGATATTTTCTATATGTCGGGCGGGGCGGACGCGCGTCTTTTGAACGTTATGGCCGATCTTGGCGCTTCCGGCGTGGTGGTGGCGGGCTTTGGCAACGGCACGTTTTCCGACGCGGTGGGCGAGCAGCTGCACGAGCTGATGAACGAAGGTCTGGTCTGCGTGGTCACCTCGCGCTGCCAGACGGGGCAGGCCCGCGCGACGCTGCCGGGGCTGATCTCCGGCGGGGATCTTTCGCCGCAAAAGGCGCGGGTGCTGCTGATGCTGGCGCTGGCCTGCAACCTCAGCAACGAGGATATCGCCCGCTGCTTTGCGGAATATTAAAGAATAAAACGCGGCGGCGTTAACATATTTTGCCGGCTGGCGGCTTATGATAAGCAAACGCTTTTGATAAGGCGGGCGCTTATGCTGCTGTTTGCTTATGCCGCTTTGGCGGGCGCGGTCATCGCGCTGTCGCTGGCGCTTTCTGTTTGTGTGGACGCGCTGGACAAAGCCACGGAGCTTTCCGGCGCGTTTTTGGGCGGCGTGCTGCTGGCCGCGGTGACTTCGCTGCCGGAGCTTTTCACCAGCCTTGCGGCGGTGGCTTTTCTGGCCGAGCCGCAGCTGGTAGTCGGCGATATTTTGGGCAGCGATCTGTTTAATCTGGCGGCGCTTTCCGCCGTCGCGCTGCTGTTCTTCCGCCGGGTGGCGGGGAAAGAGGCCGCGCGGGAGCAGCTGGCGGCCCTTTTGGCCTCGCTGGCGGTATACGGCCTGCTCTGGGGCGTGGCCGCCCGGTATAATATTTATTTTGGCGGCGTCAATATCGTCTCCTGGCTGATATTTCTGCTTTACGCGCTGTCGGTGCGCGCTCTTTCCGCTGCCGGCGAGGCCGAACCGGGCGCGGGCGGCGCGAACGTGGGGCGGCTGCTCTGCCGCTTCGTGCTGCTGGCGGCGCTGCTGGTGCTGGCCAGCGTCGGCCTGACGCTGCTGACGGAGCGGCTGAAGTTGAACTTCCGGCTGGAGGCTTCGCTGGCCGGGGCGGTGTTTTTGGGCGTGGCCACGTCGCTGCCGGAGCTGGTCTCCACGCTGCAGTTGGTGCGTCTGGGCAATTTCAACGCGGCCTGCGGCAATATTCTGGGCAGCAATCTGTTCAATTTTGCGATTTTGGCGCTGGCGGATCTGTTCTACACCGCCGGCACAGTCTATATTTTCGACGGGCAGGCGGGACGGCTGCTGTTTTTCGGCGCGGCGGCCACGGCGGCCCTGCTGCCGGCGCTTTTCGGGCGGCGCGGGCCGGGCCGGGCGCTCGGTTTTCTGGCCGCGTTTGTCTGCTGGGCGGCGTTTTTATTTTGGTAGATCAGGAGGGATAGCCATGCGGCCGGTCTGGCAGGAGGAGCCCTCGCTCTGGGAGCGGCTGCAAAGTGTGCAAAAGCCGCTGGTGCTCTACGGTATGGGCGACGGCGCGGACAAGCTGTTCGCGGCGCTGGGCGAGCTGGGGCTTACGCCGGCGGGCGTTTTTGCCAGCGACGATTTCGTGCGCGGGCAGAGCTGCCACGACCTGCCCGTGCTGACGTATGACGAGGCCAAACGGCGCTTCGGCGCTATGTGCGTTCTGGTCAGCTTTGGCAGCGAGCGGCCGGAGGTGCTGGCGCGTATCCGGGCCATAATGCGGGAGCAGGAAGTCTACGCGCCGCATCTGCCGCTTTTTGGCGGGGCGCTGTTCGACGCGGCTTTCGTCGCGGCGCACGCGGCGGAGCTGGACGCGGCGGCAGAGCTTTGGGCCGACGCGGAATCGCGCGAGGTATACCGGCATTATCTGGCCTATCTGTGGACGGGCCGCCCGGCGGAGCTTTTCGCGGCGGAGAGCCCGCGCGAGGCGGCGTGGCGGCTGCTGGATATCCGGGACGACGAGGTATATCTCGATCTGGGCGCTTACGACGGCGACACCGTGCGCGCTTTTCTGCAAACGACGGGCGGCAGGTATCGCGAGATCTGGGCGCTGGAGCCGGACGGCAAAAATTTCCGCAAGCTGCAGAACTCCTGCGGCGGCCTGCGGGATCTCCACGTTCTGCGGGCGGCGGTCTGGCGAAGGAGCGGCAGCCTGCCGTTTGCCGGGCGGGCGGGGCGAAATTCCGCCCTGCGGGAAGGCGCGGCGGAGCAGACCCCGGCCGTAAGCCTGGACGAGCTGTGGCAGCGGCAGATGACCCTGCCGCCCACGCTGCTGAAATTCGATATCGAGGGCGCGGAGGAGCAGGCTCTGCTGGGCGGCGCTCGTCTGCTGGCCGAAATAAAGCCCAGGCTGGCGCTGGCGGCCTATCATCGCACGGAGGATATCTTCCGCCTGCCGCTGCTGCTGTGGGAGCTGAACCCGGCGTATCGG
>CANQSW010000093.1 GCA_947626615.1 uncultured Peptococcaceae bacterium
GTTTGCCAAAAGTATGCTGACGTATCTGGCGGTGGTCGGCGTCAGCTGCGGTATCGTGGCGCTTGCCGACCTTGGCACCGGCATCGTTATGGGTATCACGGCCGTGCTGCTGCTGGTGATCGGCGGTATGCCGCTGCGTTATCTGTTCGCCCTGTTCGCCTGCGGGCTGGCCGGTCTTTTTGTCATGATCGCTCCGCCGCAATACCACTATCGTATAAAACGTCTCACCAGCTTTCTTAATCCCTGGGCCGATTATTACGGCGACGGCTATCAGGTGGTGCAGTCGCTGCTGGCTATCGGCTCGGGCGGGTTGACGGGCGTGGGCCTTGGCAACGGCGGCGCCAAATGGTTCTATCTGCCGCAGCGCCACACCGACTTCATCTTTGCTATTCTGGTGGAGGAGGGCGGGCTTTTGGCGGGTCTGCTGCTGTTGCTGCTGTTTTTGGCGTTCACCTGGCGCGGGCTCACTATCGCCATGTGGGTGAAGGACAAATTCGGGCGGCTGCTGGCGGCCGGCCTTACGCTGATGATCACCGTGCAGGCGCTGGTCAATATGGCGATCGCGCTCGGCATGCTGCCCGTTACGGGCATCACGCTGCCGTTTATCAGCTACGGCGGCACGTCGCTGGTGATATCGCTGGCGGCGGTGGGCGTGCTGCTGAATATTTCCAAATCAGCCAAAAAGAACCCGTGATCCAGATAAACAAAGCGAAATCGAGTTGATACGAATGCGCGTAATGATCAGCGGCGGCGGCACGGGCGGCCACATATACCCGGCGCTCAGCATCGCCGAGGCGCTGCGGGGCCAATACCCCGATTGCGAGATATTATACGTCGGCGCGGCGGACGGCATGGAACACAAGCTGGCCGCCGCGGCCGGCTATGCTTTTTTGCCGGTGAGCGTGGCGGGCTTTTCGTCCAAAAACCCCTTTAAGATAGCGGGGGTGCTGGCCAAAAACGCGCTCGGCGTGGCCGAGGCCAGAAAAGCCGTTAAACGCTTTCGGCCGGATTTGGCCGTGGGCACGGGCGGTTACGCCTGCGGGCCGCTGCTGCTGGCGGCGGCGGAGCTTGGCGTCCCCACGCTGCTGCACGAGCAAAACGCGATAATGGGCAAGACCAACCGCATTTTGAGCGATAAGGTCACGCGGCTCTGCCTGACCTTCCCGATCAAGGACCTGCCGCCCGAGGTGACGGCGCGCGCCGTGCTGACGGGCCTGCCCGTGCGCCAGGCGATACTAGACGCGGGAAAAGACGCGGGGCGGCGGGCTCTGGGCCTGGCCGCTGATAAGCCCGTGCTGCTTTTAACGGGCGGCAGCCAGGGCGCCAGGCATTTGAACCAGGCGCTGGCCTCTCTCTGGCGGGAGCTGCTGGAGAAGGGCGTGCAGATAGTGCATATCTGCGGCGAAAAGCTGTTTGAGGAGACGGCGCTGCTGGCGCGGGAGCAGGGGCTTTGCTGCGAGCAGCCCCAGGCGGGCGAGCTGCCTAAAGCCAAGGGCGGTTTTCTGCTGCTGCCGTATCTCGACCACATGGAATACGCGATGAGCGCCTGCGACGTCGTGGTGGCGCGGGCCGGGGCGTCTTTTCTGGCCGAGCTTTCGGCGATCGGGCGGGCGGCGGTGCTGGTGCCGTATCCCTTTGCCGCCGGCAATCATCAGGCTTATAACGCGCAGGCCTTCGCGGAAGCGGGCGCGGCGCTGGTCATAGAAGACGCGGCGCTGGCGGCGGCGACTTTGCGCGACGCTTTACAAAAAGCGCTCTTTGATATACAATTAAACCAAAGCATGGCGCGGGCTTCGGCGGCGCTGGGGCATCGCGACGCGGCGGCCAAGATACTGGCGGCGGCCGCGGCGATCATCGCCTGAGCGTCCGGCCCGGAGAGGGGAAATCGTTTTGTTCACATATAAACACGTGCATTTTGTCGGCATCGGCGGTATCGGTATGAGCGCTCTTGCCCGTATTCTGGCGGGCTGGGGCGTAAAATGCTCCGGCTCGGACGTGGCGCTGACCAAGCTGACCGACAGCTTGGCCGCTATGGGGGTGGAGATACGGCAGGGCCACGCGGCGGTCAATTTGGCGGCCGACGTCGATCTGCTGGTCTATTCCTCCGTCATCAAGCCGGACAACCCGGAATACGCGGAGGCGGCCCGGCGCGGTATCACTATCTTCTGCCGGGCGGAGCTTCTGGCCGAAATGCTGAAAATGCGGCGCGGCATCGCCGTGGCCGGGGCGCACGGCAAAACGACGACGACTGGTATGCTCGGCACGGCCCTGCTGGAGATGCGGCAGCAGCCGACCATCGTGGTGGGCGGCGTGCTTTCCTCTATCGGCACGAACTCCTGCTGGGGCGGCGGTGAATATCTGGTGGCCGAGGCGGACGAGAGCGACGGCTCTTTCCTGCTGCTGCCGGCTAAGGTGGCCGTCGTCACCAACATAGAAAACGATCATCTGGATCATTACGGCACGATGGCGAACCTGACGGCGGCTTTCCGCCAATTTATCGAGCAGATACCGGCGGACGGTCTGGCCGTGCTGGGGCTGGACAGCCCCGTGGTGGCCTCGCTGCTGCCGGAGCTGAGCGCGCCTTACGTGACGTTTGCGCTGGCCGACCCGGCGGCGGATTATTATGCGGGCGAGATCACCTACACCGATTTTGGCACGCGCTTTGCCGTGCTGCATCGGGGCGAGCTGCTGGGCGAGGCGGAGCTGGCCGTCCCCGGCGATTATAACGTGAAAAACGCGCTGGCCGCTATCGCCACGCTGCACAGCCTGGGCTTTGAGTTCGCCGCTGTCGCGGCCGGGCTGGCGGCCTTCCACGGCACGGGGCGGCGCTTTGAGCTGCTGGCGGAAAACGCGGCGCGTCATATCCGCGTCTACGACGATTACGCCCACCACCCGAGCGAGATAAAAGCCCTGCTGGCGGGGGCGCGTCACGTGGCCAAGCAGCGTCTGGTGGTGGTATTCCAGCCGCACCGCTACACCCGCACCCAGCTTTTGTTCGAAGAATTTGCCGGGGCTTTCGGCGCGGCGGACGTTTTGATATTGAACGAGATCTGCCCGGCGTTCGAGCCGCCTATCCCCGGCGTCACTTCGGCGGCGCTGGCCGAGGCCGTGCGCGCGAAAGAGCCGCAGCTGCCGGTCTATTACGCGCCGGACGAAGCGGCCGTGCTGCAAACTCTCGCCCAGGTGGTGCAAGACGGCGATCTGGTGCTGAACGTCGGCGCGGGCACTATTCGGCGTATCGGCGAAGCCTACGCGGCCACGGTCAGGGGGTGAGGCGTTTGCGGCAAAATAAAACAAAACCGGTCAAGAGGATATGTGCGCTGCCCAAGGCCCTGCTTGCGGCCTTCGGCGGCGTTGTCGTGCCTATGGCCGATATGCGGCAGTATACGTCCTGGCGCATTGGCGGCGCGGCGGACTGGCTGCTGGAGCCTGCCTCCGAGCAGGACGTTCTGCTGGTGCTGGAGACGGCGGCCCGCTATGGCATACCGCTCACGCTTATAGGGCGCGGCACCAACCTGCTGGTCTCCGACGACGGTATCGAGGGCATCGTGCTGCGTATCGGCAGCGCGTTCGATAAAATAGAATTTCTGCCGGAGGGCCGCGTGCGGGCGGGGGCCGGCGTGCTGCTGGCCGCGCTTTCCCGCCGCACGGCGGAGCGGGGGCTGACGGGCCTAGAGTGGGCCTGCGGCATACCCGGCAATCTGGGCGGCGCGCTTTTTATGAACGCGGGGGCCTACGGCGGCAGTATGTCCGCCGTTGTAACCGAGGCGCGTTTTGCTGCATATACTGACGCAAAAGCAAAAAAGGCGGTTCTGGAAACTGTCTCCGGCGAGCGTCTGCGGTTCGGTTATCGCAGCGGCTGCGTGAGCGAGGGCAGAGTGGCGCTGGCGGCGACCCTGCAGCTGGCGCCCGGCGACGCCGCGGCCTCTCTGGCGCAGATCGAGCAGACCATTGCCGAGCGGGCCAAGAACCAGCCTTTGGAATACCCCTCCGCCGGCAGCGTTTTCCGCAACCCGGACGGCTCGCACGCCGGCTATCTGGTGGAGACGGCCGGCTGCAAAGGTATGCGCTGCGGCGGGGCGGAAGTTTCCGCCAAACACGGCAATTTCATCATCAACACCGGCGGGGCCAGGGCCCAAGACGTGCTGTGCCTGATCGAGCAGGTGCGGCAGACGGTGCTGATAAAGACCGGGTATAAGCTGGAGACCGAAGTGCGCCTGCTGGGGAGGTATTCCGACTAGCCTCGGGAGGCTTGCCTATGAGCATTTTGGCGCAGGAAGCCGTTTTGGTGCAAGGGCCGAACCGGCTGGAGGGCGAAGTGCGGATCAGCGGCGCGAAGAACGCCGTGCTGCCGCTTATGGCGGCGTCGCTTTTATCCGGCGGCGTATGTACGATACGTAACGTGCCGCGGCTGGACGACGTTTTGGTCATGCTCTCGGTGCTGCGGGAGCTTGGCGTGCAGGCCGAGTTCGACGCGGCCACGTTGCGGCTGGATTGCCGTAGACTTCGCCCGGTCGCGGTAGACCCGCAGGTTTTGGGGCGGATACGCGCGTCCAATCTTATCCTTGGGCCGATGCTGGCCCGCTTCAAGGAAGCGGAGATCGGGGCCTGCGGCGGCTGTTCGATCGGTTTAAGGCCGCTGGATCTGCATTTTGCGGCGCTGGAGGCGCTGGGGGCGAAAATACTCCCGCTGGAGGGCGGCTATTTCGCCTTTGCGCGGGAGCTGAAAGGCGCGCGGGTGACTCTGCCTTTCCCCAGCGTCGGAGCGACGGAGAACCTGCTGCTGGCGGCGGCGCTGGCGCAGGGCCAAACGCTGCTCTGCGGCGCGGCAGCGGAACCGGAGATCGTGGAGCTGGCAAACTTTATCAACGCCATGGGCGGCAAGATAAGCGGCGCTGGCAGCCGCACTATTAGTATCGAGGGCGTAAAGAGCCTGCACGGCGCAACCTATACCGTGATGCCGGACCGTATCGAAACGGGCACGTATCTTTTGGCGGGCGCGCTCTGCGGCGGCGAGGTGTTGCTCTCCGGCGCGCGGGCGGAGGAATTGAAGGCCCTGCTGCAGGCGCTGGAGGCCATGGGCGCAAATTACCGCGCGCTGCACGACGGCCTGGTCGTGCGCGGCGGGCAGCTTAAGGCCGTGAACGTCGCCACTGCGCCGTATCCGGGCTTTCCGACCGATTTGCAGCCGCTGCTGACGGCGGCGCTCTGTACGGCGAAGGGCCGCTCTACCGTGCGCGAGACGATTTTTGAGAACCGCTTTGCCTACGCGGCGGAGCTGAAAAAAATGGGCGCGGCTATACAAATCCGCTCCGATTGTGCTATAATAGACGGAGTTCCGGCGCTGACCGGGGCAAAGATCGCCGCTAAAGACCTGCGGGGCGGGGCGGCGCTGGTGCTGGCGGCGCTGGCGGCGGCGGGCGAGAGCGTTATCTCCGGCGCGGCCTATATAGACCGCGGTTATCAGGAGCTGATACCGCAGCTGGCGGCGCTGGGCG
>CANQSW010000094.1 GCA_947626615.1 uncultured Peptococcaceae bacterium
GCAAATTGATCTCCCCGGCAAATCCGCACATTCCGCAACACTCCTCGCCCCGTTCTCCCTCTCAATATATGCGAAAGCGCGTAGGGATTGCCGCCCGCGGGCGAAAAAAACGGCCCGCCAAAAAAGCAGGCCGCGATAAGCGTATTCAGTTTTGCTCGCTCCGGCTTTAACCGATCTGCCGCAGCTCGCCGCCAGCCGCCGCCAGTTCGTCCGCCAGAGAGCGCTGCCGGAACATACCGATGAATACGGCCACCAGCTCGGGATCCAACGCCGTGCCGGCATACATTTGCAGCATATCCAGCGCGTCTTCGGTGGAAAGCCGCCAGGCGCCATAAGGCTTGGTGAATGCGTTATACACCCAGGCCACCGCGAAGATGCGGCTGCCGAGCGGTATATCCAGCCCGGAGACGCCCAAGATGCCGCTGCCGTCCCATTTTTCGTGGTGCGTCAGCACCAGCTTGGCGGCTTTGGCCAGCTCCGGCACGCTCGCCACGATCTCCGCGCCCAGGCGGGTGTGGTTCTCGTCGGTCGCGCCGTCCACGGAACGGCCCACGTCATAGGCATAGCATAAAGTGCGGATAGCTGCCAGCTCGTCCACGTCCAGCTTGAGCGCGCTGCCCAGCTTGCCGCAATATTGCCACAAAAGCTGCGAATCGTTCTTCTGGATAGCGGCAAAACGCTCCGTCCGCAGATCCTCCGCCGCGCGCTTGGCTTGCGCGCATTTTACGGCGTTGGAGCGCAGCGAGGGCTGGTTGAACGTGCGCTTGATATGTTCGCTGAAATAGATCGGGCGGTTGGCCACGTCGATAGCCGGGTTTTTGCTGACGCTCTCCACGTAGCTCAGCCCCCGCAGCGTATCGTCGCCGCTGAAGCCCTCGTCATGCGAGGCCGCCAGATAATCCGCGTCGGTGAAAAGCTCATCGGCCCGGAAGCCCTCCAGCGGCTCGGCCTCGGGCCGGGCGCTGCGATAGCCCCAGTAAACGCCCGCGAGCAGACAGCACAAAAGCACCAGCAGGCGCACCGATAACCGCAAAGCGGAAACTTCGGTGAGCAGAGCGCCGCTGATGGAGACGCTGGGCTGACCCAGGGCAAAAACGATGCTGTCCACCACCCAGGCAACACTGCCCGTGAGCAGGCTGGTCACAATGGGTGAAGTGTAACGACCCAAATCTTACACCTCCAACTATATACTATGTCGATTTTAACATATTTTTCTGCTTTTTTCAATGCTATTTCCAGATTTAGTGAAAATTTTTTCCGTCAGCCACAACAAAAAGTGGTTTGAAACGTGTTTTTCGCCTTTTTAACACAATTTGCCGCCAAATTCCGCCCGCCTTTGCCACCCGGCCGCCAAAAGCGCGTCCGCAGGCGAAAAGCTCCGCCACCCGGCGGCAAAAGGCAGGGGCGAACGCTCTATCTGCGCCGCCCCGCCGGTCAAAACACCCCGTTATTTCAGCACGTAAACGCGCACCGTGCGCACGCCCCAGTTGGCGCACTCCTTCTCGGTATCGAAGAAAAGGTCGATACGGTTGCCCTTGATAGCGCCGCCGGTATCCTCCGCCTTGGCGTAGCCGTAGCCGTCCACGTAAAGCCTTGAGCCCAGCGGTATCACTTTCGGGTCGACCGCCACGGTGTAGCCCGCCTTGGGCTTAGTTCCCGTCGCGGTGTTGCTGCCGGTGTGCGTATAGGCGCTGGCCTTCATCGCGTACATCTTGGTGTATTCATACGTCTGGTTGCCGCGGCTGATGACGCGCCTGGTGCCGACGACCATGATCTTATCCACCGCGGGCGTGGTCACCGCGCGGGAAAGCTCCTGTTTGGCGATAGGCACGCCGTCTTTGTAGGTGATCAGATTGGTGATCGTCTTTTCGCCGGCCTTGCCCTCCTGGGTCACCTTGCTCTGGCCCGCGTTCATGCTGGCGTCCTCCTTGCGGATCGTCTGAAACGCCACGGGCTCCTTCACCTGCGTGCGGCGATAGGTTATGCGGTTGATCACGACGTTTTCGCCCTCGGCCAGAATATGATCCGGCGAGGGGCTCACCCAGTCGTATTCGCCCAGCTCCACGTTGTTGGCGGCCAGAAAATCGCTGACGGTCTGCGGCTGGGTGGGATAGCTTTCAGTCTTGAAATCGGCCGAAACCGCCACGTTGAACGCCCGGTGAATGATGACCTGCGATTCGTCTGCCAGCTTGGCGTCGAGCGCCGGCTCGACCACGTCCAGCTCCGCCAGCTCGACTTTATACTGCTCCAAAAAATCGCCCACGGTGTTGGCGCGGGTGGGCAATATCCTGCTCTCCTCGCCGTCGATCAGCTCCACCTGCTTTTCCAGCATCACGTAGGCAAATACGGCGACGCCCAAAAGCAGCGCCAGCAGCAGGACGTAAAACGCCGGCTTAGGCTTTAAGCGCCGGCAGCGCTTCGGCGGCGCGGTAGAAAAGCTGCTGATACGCAGCTGCGCCTGTCCGCTGTTCTGTAACTCTGTCAATAAGTCGCCCTCCTTACAGCTCAACTCAGGGTGGCTCTGCCGGCCCCCGCGGACGCCCCACAAACAAGTGCTTTTGGCGGCAAAACTTCCGCCCTCGCGCCACACGGCTGCCATTTTGGCCGGCTGGTTTTCTTATTTTACCCCAAACCGGCCGATTTGTCAAATTTGCCGGGATAGAGCGCCGCTTGTCCCGCCCCGCTTTGATTATATGACGCGGCAAATTTAATATACTTATAAAATGCAAAAAGCGCGTCCGGCAGGGGGTAAGCCGCCGGGCGCGCCAAATTCTGGCTTGATTTTTGCTGAGTTTTCTATGCTTCGATGCCGTAAAAACGGCAGGCGTTGGCATACGTCGCCTCGGCCAGCTCGGCCACGCTGATACCGCGCAGCGCCGCGATCTTTTCCGCCACGAAATAGACGTTGGCCGGCTCGTTGGTGGTGCCGCGGTGCGGCTCGGGCGCCAGATACGGGCTGTCCGTCTCGATCAGGATACGGTCCAGCGGGCAGTTTTTGGCCACCTCCGGCAGCTGCCGCGAGTTTTTGAACGTGACCGGCCCGGCAAACGAGATATAAAAGTTGCGGCGCAGCGCCTCCTTGGCCAGCTCCCAGCTGCCGGAGAAGCAATGCATAACGCCGCCCCATTCGCCCGCGTTCTCCTCGCGCACGATGTTGAAAACGTCGCCGTGGGCTTCGCGGTCGTGGATAGCGATCGGTTTATGCAGATCTTTGGCCAGATGTATCTGCTCGATGAACCAGCGGCGCTGCACGTCGTGCGCCGGCTCGGGCCAATAATAATCCAGCCCGATCTCGCCCACAGCCTTCACCTGCGGCAGAGCGGCCAGCTCCGCCAGCTCCGCCAGGACTTTATCGTTCAGCCCCGCGCTGTCGGAGGGGTGGAAGCCCACCAGAGCCACCAGCTGCGGGTATTTTTCCGCCAGATGCACGGCGTAGAGCGAGCTGCGCCAATCGCAGCCCACCACCGCCATTTTCTCCACCCCGGCGGCCGCGGCCCGGGACAGGGCGCCGTCGATATCCCGCGCCAGCTTCGCGTCGTTTAAGTGACAATGCGTATCAAAAAGCCGTAATTTTTCCATAGCGATCTCCCGGAGCTTTCGCCGTTTATTCCGCCGCCAGCGCTTTGGCCGCGTCGATACGCGGGAAGATCGCCTCGCCGCGCGCGATAGCCGTTCCCGCCGGATAGCCGCCCCATTCCAGCGCCGTCCAGTCGCTGCCGGCCTGCTCCGCCGTCAGCCCCAGCTGCGCCCACACCTTTGCCGCCACGTGCGGCATGACGGGCGAGATCAATATCGTCACCTGGCGCAGCACCTCCGCCAGATTATACATCACGGTCTTCAGCCTTTCCGTCTCGCCGTTTTTGTTCAGCGCCCAGGGCGCGGTATCGTCCACGTATTTGTTGGCCTTGGCCACCAGCTTCCAAACCTCGGCCACGGCGTTCGCGATATCGGCCTTGTCCATATACTGCGCCATGTTGGCGGGCGTCGCTTTGGCCAGCTCGATCAGCTCGGCGTCAAAGGGCGTGCCCTCGCTGCCCGGCGCGACCACGCCGCCCAAAAACTTGGTGATCATGGCCGTGGTGCGCGAAAGCAGATTGCCGTAATCGTTGGCAAGGTCGGTGTTGATGCAGTTGATCAGCGCTTCCTCGCTGTAATTGGCGTCCATACCGAAGGCCATTTCGCGCAGCAGGAAGAAGCGTATCGCGTCCACACCGTATTTTTCCACCAGCACCACAGGGTCGACGACGTTGCCCTTGCTCTTGCTCATCTTGCCGTCCTGCATCAGCAGCCAGCCGTGCGCCACCACGCGCTTGGGCAGCTCTATGCCCGCCGCCATCAGTATGATCGGCCAGATGATCGAATGGAAGCGGATAATATCTTTGGCCATCAGATGAATATCCGCCGGCCAGTATTTGCGGAATTTCTCGTCGTCCTCGCCGCCATAGCCCAGCGCGGAGATGTAGTTCACCAGCGCGTCAAACCAGACGTAGACGACGTGCTTTTGGTCGAACGGCACTTTGATGCCCCAGTCGAACGTGGTGCGCGAAACGCAGAGATCCTCCAGCCCCTGCTTAACAAAGCTGATCATCTCGTTGCGGCGGGTCTCCGGCTGGATAAAATCCGGGTTTGCCTCGATGAATTTAAGCCAGCGGTCGGCGTATTTGCTCATCTGGAAGAAATAGCTCTCCTCCTGCGCCATTTCCACCGGGCGGCCGCAATCCGGGCAGGTGTGGCCCTCGCCCAGCTGGCGCTCGGTGAAAAACGTCTCGCAGGGCGTGCAATACCAGCCGGAATATTCGGCCTTATAAATATCGCCCTGATCGTAAATTTTCTGGAAAAGCTGCTGCACCACTTTTTCATGCCGCGCGTCGGTGGTGCGGATAAAATCGTCGTAATCGATATCCAAAAGCTGCCACAAGTTTTTGATCCCGGCCACGATACCGTCCACGAATTCCTTCGGCGTCAGCCCGGCCGCTTCGGCCCGCTGCTGTATCTTCAGGCCGTGTTCGTCCGTGCCCGTCAGAAAATATGCGTCGTAGCCCCGCTGCTTTTTATAACGCTTCATCGCGTCGGCGGCCACCGTGGTATAGGCGTGGCCGATGTGCAGCTTGTCGCTGGGATAATAGATCGGCGTGGTGATATAAAAGGTCGGTTTCTCTGTCATCGTCAAACCCTCCATAGCAAAATGATACATCTTATGATAATTCTGGCAAAAGCCGCGTTTTCCTTTTTTTGGCGGCGATTTTGCGCTTATTCCCGCTTAAATTTCAGCCCCAGCGCGTAGACCTCGCTAACCGGCAGCCCGTAGCGCGCCGCCACCTCTTTGGCCGCCGCCTTATGCTTCATGCCGCCGGCCATAAGACGCGCCAGCTCCTGCTCCGCCAGCCGCGCCTGCTCCTCCGGCGCTGCTATCTCGTCCGCCGGGTCCGCCCCGGCAACGACGAGCACAAATTCGCCCTTCGGCTCGCGCTCCTGCCAGAGGG
>CANQSW010000095.1 GCA_947626615.1 uncultured Peptococcaceae bacterium
GGGGGTTCGCCCCGTGCGCCATGCCGCCGGCCTTCACGTTGGGGCAGGAGATGTTGACCTCCAGCCCGGCCAACCCCGGCACGTCGCTCACCCGCCGGGCGATCTCAGCATAATCCGCCGGCTCGCCGCCGGCAATATTCAGCAAAACCGTCACGTCATGCTGCAACACCCACGGCAGCTGTTCCGCCAGCACGTTATCCAGCCCCGGATTCTGCAGGCCGACGCAATTAAGCACCCCGGCGGGCGCTTCCGCGATACGCGGCCCGTCGTTGCCGAGCCGGGGCAAAAGGGTCGTCCCCTTCACCATCATGCCGCCCAGCCGGTCGATCGGGAATATCTCGTTCAACTCGCGGCCAAAGCCGCAAGTGCCGGAGGCCGTAAACACCGGGTTTTTCGCCTTGATACCGGCAAATTCCACCGCTAAATTAGTCACGCCAGAACACCTCTTTCCCCTCGAACACCGGCCCGTCGTAGCAGACGCGCTTTTTGCTTATAGTGCCGTCCGCCGCGCGGTGATCCACCACGCAGCCCACGCAGATACCAAAGCCGCAGCCCATGCGCTCCTCCAGCGAGACCTGACATTCCACCCCGGCTTCGCGGCAGATCTTGGCCACGCCCCGCATCAGCGGCGTCGGGCCGCAGCAATAAACGATATCTATGCGCGCCTCCTCGATCAGCTTATCCAGCCCGGTGGTGATGTAGCCCTTAGTGCCCATACTGCCGTCGTCGGTGAATATGCTTATCGCCATATCCAGCTTGCACAGCCTGTCCAGCGCCAGCAGGCGTTCCGCCGTCTGCGCGCCCAGCAATATCTCGGTGTAGACGCCGCGCGCCTTCAGCTCCAGCAGCAGCGGATAAAGCGGGGCCACGCCGATGCCCCCGCCGATGACCAACGCCCGCCGCCCGGCCTCCGCCAGCGGAAAGCCGTTGCCAAGCGGAGCCAGCAGCGGCAGCTTATCGCCCTTTTTCACCTCGGACAGCAACCGCGTGCCGCCGCCGTGTACCTCGAAAAGTATCGTCACGCTGCCTTTTTCTTTGTCCACGTCGAAAATGCCCATCGGCCGCCCCAAAAAAGGCTGATTTTGGGAGTTCGGCTTCACCATCAAAAACTGGCCCGGCCGCGCCTGCTCCGCCGCGTGCGGCGCCAGCAGCGTCAGCTCGAAAATGCCCGGCGCCACCGCAAAAATATCCAGCACCTCGGCCCGCGTCGTCTCGATCCCCGTAATCATCGTCAAATCACCCGGCTTCCCTGAAATTCTTAACTATATTGTAACATAAACCGCGCCGCCGGCGCAACCGCCCCAAAACAAAACTAAAGCCCCGAGCCTTGCGGCCCGGAGCTTTTCAGCTTACTTCCACTTGCGTTTTCTGGCAGCTTCAGATTTTTTCTTTCTTCTGACGCTGGGCTTCTCATAGTGTTCATGTTTACGGATTTCGCTCATAACGCCGGAACGCTGACAAGTCCGCTTAAACCTACGCAAAGCACTGTCAAGGGATTCGTTTTTTCCAACTCTGACTTCGCTCATCAATTTCCCTCCCCTCGCAATCAACAGGCAATGCAGTTGAAGACTTGCAGGAATAATATCCTCGCCCAAAGGCAAATATGCCGGTTCGGCATACCACTATCTGTATAGATTACAACTAATTATATAATGTTTTCAACGGTTAGTCAACACTTAATTTCGCAAAATTTCCGCCGCGCTTTCAGCAGATATCGCCCAGCTTTTTGCCGCCCAGCAGATGATAATGCAGATGCTGCACCTCCTGGCCGCTGTCCTCACCGCTGTTGGTGACGACGCGGTAGCCGGAAGCGGCTATCCCCTCCGCCTCGGCCAACAGCTTTGCCAGTATCTGTATTTTGGCCAGCAGCACGGCGTCGGCCTCGTCTGCGTCGGCCAATCTGGCGATGTGCTTCTTCGGTATGATCAGAATATGCGTCGGCGCTTTCGGGCTGATATCGCGGAAAGCCAGCACCTCGTCGTCCTCATACACCTTGTTGCTGGGGATCTCCCCGGCCGCTATCTTGCAGAACAAACAATCCTCCATTTTTCGCACGCTCCTTTTTAATATATGTGATTTTTTTAATCTGGTCAAAATTTTTGCGTCAGCCCCGCGCCAGCAGCTCGTCGTCCGGCAAAAGCCCCGCCACCGTCACGCGGCAAAGCTCGCCGTGCGGCGCTTTTAGCCCCGGCGCAAAGCAGGGCATATAATTGGCCGTGTAGCCGGCAAGGCCCTTTTCGCCCTCGCGTATCTGCTCGCGCTCCGGCAGAAAAAGCACCTCGCGCCCGATAAAGCGCTCGCGGAACTGCCGCCTTGACGCCGCTACCACGCGGGATACCGCCGCCGCCCGGCGTTCCTTTTCGGCGTTTGGCAGCTGCCCGGCAAATTCCGCCGCCGGCGTGCCCGGCCGCCGCGAATACGGGAAGACGTGCGCGTCGGCAAACGCCAGCCGCCGCAGCGCCGCCAGAGATTCCGCAAAAAGCTCCGCCGTCTCGCCCGGAAAGCCCGCGATGAGGTCGGTGGTTATGGCCGCCTCCGGCAGCAGGGCGCGGATCTTCGTTAAAAGCTCCTCGTAAAAAGGCAGGTCGTAGGTGCGGCGCATCAGCCGCAGCACCTCGCTGCTCGCCGCCTGCAGCGGCACGTGGAAGTGCGGGCAGACGACGGGGTCTTGCGCCGCCAGCTCCAGCAGGCGGTCGCTCACCTCATGCGGCTCCACGCTGCCAAGCCTAAGGCGCGCCAGCCCCGGCGTGGCCGCAGCTTTTTCCACCAGCCGGGCGAAGGCGTCGCGCTCGCCCCGGTCCGTGCCGTAGGCCCCCGTGTGTATGCCCGTCAGCACCACCTCACGGTAGCCCGCCGCCGCCAGCTCCCTTATCTCCGCCAGGATATCGTCCTCCGGGCGGCTGCGCACCGGCCCGCGCACGTACGGCACGATGCAATAGCTGCAAAACTGGTTGCAGCCGTCCTCCACCTTAACGTAGGCGCGGGTGCGGCTGGTGCCGCTGTGCCGGTTGCCGATCTCGTGGAACTCCGTCACGCTGCACGCCGGGGCAACGGCCAGCTGCGGTTGCCAAGCCGCGCACCGCTTCTGCTCCGCCCCGGCCGCGGCCAGCTCAAAAAGGCGGTGCTTTTCGTTCGCCCCCAGCACCAGATCGAGCCCCAGAGCGGCGGCCTCCGCCGGCTTCAGCTGGGCATAACAGCCCGTCGCCGCCACGAACGTCTGCGGGTTGACCGCGCGCGCCCGGCGCAGCATATTGCGGCTCTTCTTCTCCGCCACCTGCGTCACGGTGCAGGTGTTGACTATGGTAACGTCCGCCGCCGCGCCGAAGGGCACCTGCTGCCAGCCGTGCTCGGCGAACACGTTGGCGATAGCCGCGCTCTCCTCCTGGTTCACCTTGCAGCCCAGCGTGTAGATAGCGAACTTATGCTCCGGCCCGTTTGCCGCCATAGCTCACACCTCCCGCCCGTTCAGGTCGCCCCATTGATACATGACCAGCGCCAAGGCGGCTATGGCCGCCGTTTCCGTCCGCAATATCCGCCGCCCCAGCGTCACCAGCCTAGCCCCGGCTGCCGCCGCCAGCCTGGCCTCCGCCGCCGTCAGGCCGCCCTCCGGCCCGATGATGACCGCGCAGGCCGCCGGGGCCGCTTCTGCCAGCGCGTCCGCCATAGCCATACCGCGCGGATCGGCGGCAGCCTCCTCCCAGGGCAGCAGCACGCGGCAATTTGGCGGCAATTCGCGCAGCGCTTCGTCCAGGCTTTGCACCGGGGCCACCTCCACTAGCCGCGTGCGCCCGCATTGCTTGGCCGCCGCGTCGGCTATCTTCTGCCAGCGCTCGCGTTTGGCACAGGCCTTTTCGCCCGAGAGCTTGACCACGCTGCGCTCCAGCGCCAGCGGCACGATGCGAGAGACGCCCAGCTCCACCGCTTTCTGAATAACTATCTCCATGCGCTCGCCCTTGGCCAGCCCCTGCAAAAGTATCAGCTCCAGCGGGGCTTCGCTGTACGCCGCCAGCTCGGCCGTGAGCCGCGCCTGCACACGCTCGCCCACCTGCGTCAGCTCGGCGGCAAAAACGCGGTTGGCGGCCACCACGGTGATCTTATCGCCCACCGCGCGGCGCAGCACCAGCCGCAAATGCCGGCTGTCCGCCGCAGAGAGCGTCACCTCGTCGCCCACCGCCGCCGCGTTTTCCAGAAAAAACCGCATAAACGCCTCCTTGCCCGCGTGTCGTAAACTCACATTTAATTATACCGAAAATTCCCGCAAATGCAAGCCTGGCCGCCGCCGCTCACTCCGCCGGGAAGATATCTCCTTCTATCGCCGCCACGTCGTCCACGGCCAGCTCGCCGCCGTCGCAGAAAAGCAGCCGGCGCCGGGCCGTGTCGATACGTTTTAAGCGCCCCCGGCGGCTCTCATAGCGGCCGCCCGCCTTTTTCTCGTCCGCCACGAAACAGCGCACGGTTATCTCCGGCCGCTCCGCCAGATGCGCCTGCAAAAACGCCAGCTTGGCGTCCAGCTCCGCCGCCTGATCGTCGCTAAGCGTCTGTTTGGCCTCGGTCAGCCGCGCCGTCTCGCTGATCGCCGCGTCATAGCCCGTCAGCGCCGCAAACGCGCTGAACTGCGCCGCCCGGTCATACGCCGACATATGCGGGCGCGTGGCCGACTGGTGGTGCGGCAGGCCGATGATGTCGTCGTAGATGTGCGCGTCCGGCGCGTCCGTATTTTTGCCGCTCAATGCCGCCGCCTCCTCATGCCTTATGCCCGCCGATCTGGGCGTTCCGCTCTTTGGCGGTGGCCCCCTCCGTCAGATTTATCCCTTTTAAGACGGCGTTTTTGCCGTAACGCCGCTTGATACCGACGATAGCCTGCTGCCGCCGCTTTTCCGCCGCCAGCTGCTCCTCCTCCTGCCGCTCCGCCCGCTCCAGCTCCGCCGGGTCGGTGAAAATGTCCAGCTGCAGCGTTTCTCTGGGCGGTTTGGCCGCGCTCTCAGCCACCACCCGGCAGGCCGCGATAGTCAGCCGCCGCACCAGCAGCTCGCGGTCGACGATGCGGTCGTAAAGCTGCAGCGCCGCCTGCACGATCAGCCGCCCGGAGGAGGTCTGCCGCGCCAGATTTATCGTGCCGTGCGCGTGCTTCGGCACCTTGCGGCCGTAGCGGTCCAGCGTCACCTCGCCCTGATAGGCGCGCGCCCGTTTGGCGTCCTGCAGGTTCGCCACGTCATAGCCCACGGTCAGCACGATCTGATCGGTCACCAGCCCCTTTTCCACCAGGTCATAGACCAAAAGATCGGCCATTTCCTGCATGACCAGCCGCGCCTTGTCCGCCGGATAGGGCTGTTGCAGCACCTGGCCTGAGCTGATACTATTCGTCTCCGGCTTAT
>CANQSW010000096.1 GCA_947626615.1 uncultured Peptococcaceae bacterium
GGTATTGACGGTGCTGCTGCGGATAGCGCCGAACGTCGATCTTGCCAATCTTGCGGGCGCATGGCCGGATAATTATATCCAGCTGGCGGACGAAATTGGCTTCCCGAAGTTTGCCAAATATAACGCGCCCTGCCCGCGCGGGACGTTGGCCGTCGATCTGGTTTGGCTGCTGGAGCAGGGCCAGACTGCCGTTCAGCCGGAGGCGCTGGCCGCCGAATACGGCGTGGTGACGGGCGTAAACGGCAGCCGCGTGACTATATACGGCGCGGCGAGCGGCCAGAAGATATATAAAGCCGCCCAGGGCGTAGACGTCGACGGGCTGGCGGCCGGCACGATGCTGCGCTTCTTTGCCGATAAGAGCGGGGCGCTGCTCAGCTTCGACCGGCAGGGCGTTATGACCAACGACCAGCACGACGCGGTCATCAGCCGCGAGCAGATAGAGCTGAACGGCAAATATTTCGGGCTGGCCAAAACAGCCAAGGTGCTGCTGATCAACAAGGACGGCGGCATAAACGAGGTGGAGGCAGCCGATCTGCTGGGCGGGACCTACGCGGCCGACCTACGCGCCGCCAAAGTGACCGCGCCGCTGCAATACGTGCTGGAGGGCAACAAGGTGGGCCTGCTGCTGGTGGGCGATTATGCCGGCAGCAACGATATGCACTTCGGCTTCCTGGAGAGCGTGGGCCAGAGCGCCGACGGCACGGTGGTCAGCTTCTGGGATAACGACGCGACCTACGAATGGGATACCAAAGATGCGCCGAAAATCGACCAGCTCTACGCTTACAGGATATCCTCCAACGGCGTCAGAGCGTCTAAAGTCGATGGCGCTATCGAAACACCACGCCACAAGGTGACGCGGGTCGCCGAGATCTGCCAGGCCGAGGGTGACGTTCAGTTTATAATTACGGACGACACTGTTATCATAGAAGTTAAGATCGTCGACGGCAGCGTCGACCGGGCGGAATACGTGGACGATATCAACGAGGGCGACGAGGTCGTTATCTGCCGGTCGGATAAAGTGGGCTCTAACGAGACCGGTATCGAGGCGGCCTGCCTGATCAAATTCGTGAAATAAACCGCCGCACCCGGCGGCTAACAGCTAGAGAGGGGGCTTGCCCCCTCTCTTATTTTCCGAAAAAAATGCTGTACGTGTGCATTTGTTTACATTCTGTTTACAATATTTTTTTATAATCTGCATATGTTTCAGAGTGTGCAGGAACCGGGAGCGGCCGCCGGCGCGGCGTACCCCCGGCCAAACGGAAAAACAAGGCAGGAAGGAAAAGAGAGAACAATGGATAAAGTGCGGAATCATCACGTAAAGGCGATAAGCCGGCTGGCGCTGGCGGCGCTGCTGCTGGCGGCTTTGCTGGGGCTGGCGGCCTGCGGCGGCGAGGAAGATACCGTGGAGGAAGAGACCACGGCGGTGGAGGTGACGACGGCGCAAAAAGGCACTATCGTCGATTCCACGGTGGTGAGCGGCAACATACAGGCCGCCGAGGACGTTTACGTCGTGCCGAAGGCGCAGGGCGTGGTGCGGAGCGTGGACGTGTCGGTGGGCGACGCCGTGAAAAACGGCCAGGTGCTGTGTCAGATAGATACCATTGACCTGCAGACCAGCCTGGCGCTGGCGCAGACGCAGTATAACACGCTGAAATCGGCCTATGACGACGCGGTGCGTAATCTGGAGCGCTATACGGCGCTGTATAACGAAGGCGCGATCTCGCAGGTGCAGCTGGAGCAGGCGCAGAGCGCCGTGAACAACGTGGGGTTGGAGGCCGCCCGCCTGCAGGTGCAGACGGTGCAGGATCAGATCAATAATTGCAGCGTGAAATCCACGGTGGACGGCATCGTGGCCGAGCTGAACGTGAACCCCGGCGATATGGCGGGCGGCTCTTACGTGGCGCGCGTGGTGGATATCGACCAGGTGAAGATAACCGCCAACGTGACGGAAAATCTGGTGGCCTGTATCAAGCAGGGCATGGAACTGCCGGTGCACATCAACTCGATCTCCGACGAGCCCTTTACCGGCGTGGTGACGGCGCTGCCGGTGGCCGCCAACCAGACGATGACCTACCCGGTGGAAATTACGATAGATAACCCGGAGCATACCATAATGGCGGGTATGTTCGCCGAGGTGGACGTGGTGCGCGACGAGGCGGCGGATTCTCTGATCGTGCCGAAGCACGCCGTGGACAACAACGATACTGTTTACGTGGTGGAGGGCGACCACGTCCGCGCTGTGACGGTGCAGACGGGTATGTCCGACGATACGAATATCGAGATAACGTCCGGCCTCTCCGAAGGGGATACCGTGGTGACGGCGGGCGCCTATCTTTTGACCGACGGCGCGAAGATACATATCGTGACCGGCGCGGCCGAGTAACCTGGCAAAGGGGCGGTTAAGTTAAATGGGAATCATTAGAACAGCCGTAAAACGCCGGGTCACGGTGCTGATGGCGTTTTTATGCGTGGTCGTGCTGGGGCTGGTGTCCTTTATGGGGCTGGGCATGGATCTTATGCCCGATATGGAGCTGCCGGTGGCTATCGTGATGACGACGTACAGCGGCGCGGGCAGCGAAGAAGTCGAAACCATGGTCACCGAGACTATCGAATCGGCCGTCGCCTCGGTGGAGGGGCTGGAAGCGACGTTCTCGATGTCCATGACCGGCACTTCGCTCGTGGGCATACAATTCGGCTGGGACGTCGATCTTGACGTGGCCAGCCAGAATCTGCGCGAGCAGATCGACCTGGTGGAGGCGTATCTGCCGGACGGCGTCGACACGCCTCTTGTGATGAAGATGAACATGAACCAGATGCCGATCATGCTGATGGCGGTATCCGGCGGCAACAATCTGGCCGACCTGAAAGAAACGGTGGATAACGATATCGTGCCGGTGCTGGAGCGCCAGCCCGGCGTGGCCTCCGTCAACGTGGGCGGCGGCTACACCGAAACTATCGACGTGGTGGTCACGCCGCAGGTGCTGGAAAATTATAACCTCTCGCTAAACAGCATCGTGCAGTCTATCGCGGCCAACAACGTGAACATGGCGGCCGGGCAGGTGGTAAACGGCGAAAAAAACATGACCGTCCGTCTGATCGGCAAATTCGATAAAATTTCCGACGTGGAGAACGTCTCCGTGATGCTGCCCACCGGCGGCGTGGTGAAGCTGAAAGACATCGCGACCGTAAATCTGGTGGAAAACCGCGACGGCGCCAACGTCTACATGAACGGCCAAGAGGCCGTTTATATGGGCATAACCAAGCAGAGCGACGCCAACACCGTGGAAACGGCGGCGGCGGTGGAGGAGGCTCTGGCCGAGCTGGAGGAGGACTACGATAACCTGCAATTCGCCGTGGCGATGAATCAGGCCGATATGATCAACCAGACTATCGACAATCTGGTGAGGAGCCTGCTGCAGGGCGTTTTGCTGGCCGTGCTGGTGCTGTTCCTGTTCCTCCGAAGCGTGCGCAGCACCCTCGTTATCGCGATATCCATTCCGGTCTCGCTGATCGCTACGTTCATGCTGATGGGCTTTGCCGACATGACGTTCAATATGCTGACGCTGGGCGGCATGGCGCTGGGCGCGGGCATGATGGTGGACAGCTCTATCGTTATTCTGGAAAATATCCAACGCCTGCGCACGGAGGGCTTATCTGGCGAAGAGGCGGCCGTTAAGGGCGCGCGGCAAATGGTGCTGGCCGTCGTCTCCTCCACGCTGACGACGGTGGCAATCTTCCTGCCGATCGGCTTCACCAGCGGGCTTACTTCTATTTTGTTCCGCGATATGTCGCTGGTGATCAGCTTTGCGCTGCTGGCCAGCCTGGTCACGGCTATCATACTGGTGCCGATGCTGTGCTCCACCATGCTGCGGCCGGAGGCCAGCTACAGCACCGAGGGCGGCGGCATCAAAGCGAAGATAGGCAAGCTGCAAAACTGGTTTGCGGCCGGCTTCGATAATCTGCACGAGCGCTATCGCCGGCTGCTGGGCTGGTGTATGCGCCACAAGAAAACGACGGTTTTGACCGTGCTGGTGCTGTTCATCATCTCCGTCGGTCTGGTGGGCGTCGTGGGCATGGAATTCATGCCGGATACCGCCAGCGGGCAGATCACGGTATCGCTGTCGCTGGAAGACGGCACGGCCAAGGCGGAAACGGTCGCTATGGCCGCGCGCGCCGAGAAGATCATCGTCGACACCTGCGGCGACGACCTTGACACGATGCTGGCCGTGGTGGGCGGCAGCCCGATGGCCGCGGCTGCCGAAAGCACGCAGGATATGTCGATGTTCATTTTGCAGCTGGTGGAAGAAAAAGACCGCAGCTGGGACGTCGACGAGCTGGCGGACAGTCTGCGCGCCCAGCTGAGCGATCTGGCCGGGCTGCAGGTGAGCGTCAGCGCGGGCGATATGATGAGCACGAGCAGCAGCAGCTCCGACGTCAGCCTCTATATTTACGGCGAGGATCTCGACGTTTTGAAAGAGCTTTCCGGCAAAGTGGAAAATATTATGAACAGTATGCCGGCGGCCCGCGAGGTCACCAGCAGCATGGACGACGCTCTGCCCGTGCTGGAAGTGACGATAGACGCGAACCGGGCGGCGGCGCTGGGTATGACCGTGCCGCAGGTGGCTAACGATATCAGCACCTACGTTAACGGCGTGACGGCTTCGCGCTTCACGATGGAGGACGGCGACGAGATAGATATCAACGTGATGGTGCCGGAGCAGTATCAGGACGATCTGAACCTGATCCTGAACCAGAAAGTCGTCTCGCTGCTGGGCGCGGAATACCGCCTGAGCGACGTGGTGACGGTGCGCCAGGGCCTGGGGCCGCTCTCGATCGACCGCGATAACCAGGAGCGCTACGTCAGCGTCAGCTGCTCTCTGGTGGGCGAGGACCTCAGCGCCTTTACGACGGAGCTGCAGCAGCGGCTGGATAACGAGCTGGTGCTGCCGGAGGGCTACCGTATCAGCAACGAGGGCGACTATGACGATATGATCGAGGCGTTCACCTCGCTGCTGCAGGCGATGCTGCGCCGCCAGGACCGCCGACGCGGCACAGCCGACGGCACAGCAGACGGCGCCGCGGGCGGCGCAGCCGACGGCACTGCGGGCGGTCCCGAGGGGGAGCCGGCATGAGCGCGCTGTACGAGCTGCCCGTCTTCGGCCTCACCCTCACCCTCGGGATCTACCTGGTCTCCTACGGGCTCTACCACCGCCTGGGCCGGCCCGGTCTGCTCTCCCCGGTGCTGATCACGGTGATCGGGGTAGCGGCGGTGCTGCAGCTGATGGGGATGCCGTATGCCCTGTACATGCAGCAGGTGACGCTGCTGACCCTGCTGCTGGGCCCCGCGACCGTGGCCCTCG
>CANQSW010000097.1 GCA_947626615.1 uncultured Peptococcaceae bacterium
GGGCAGGGCGGCCGCGATGCTGCCCAGCATAGCCAGCTTAACGTCCAGCCGCAGAGCGGCCAGCAGCAGTATCACCGCCGCCGGCAGCACGGCCAGCCAATGCAGCGTGAAGCCCCGCTCCAGCAGCGGCCGCAGGTCGAGAGCTGCCGCGGCCGGCGCAAGGCCAAAGCCCAGCAGCAGATAGACCGCGCAGCAGAGTAGAAACGGCACGAGAGCGGAGCGCAGCATGCGTCGGATATTGTCGAAGATGTTCGTGCCGGTCAGCTCGGCGACGAGGAGGGCGCTGGTCGAAACGGGCGAGCAACGGTCGCCGAAATAAACGCCGGAAAGCACCGCGCCGCCCACCAGCCAAAGCGGGACGTGCAGCGTCGCCGCCATGGCGGCGCATATCGCTCCCATAGTGGCGGCCGTGCCGAAGGACGTGCCCGTCAGCGTCGAGACGGCGCAGTTCAGCAGAAACGTCATCAGCAGGAACACCGACGGCCGGATCAGCTCGGCGGCAAAGCAGACGATGACCGGGATCGTCCCCGCTGCACGCCAGAGCGCGGTCAGCACGCCGATGAGGAAAAACGTAACGAGGATATTTTTGACTTGGCCGACGCCTTGCAGCGCCATTTGCCAGAGCTCCGGCCAGCCGAAGCCGCGGCGGCGGCCGTAAAACAAAAAAAGCGCCAGCCCAACCAAAAGCGCCAGCAAAATAGGTATATCCAGCGCCAGGCAGAGCAGCAGCGCCGCGCCGAACAAAATAAGTATTGCTTTCTCCATATGTGATGCCTCGCTTGCCGTGCCGCCGGGCGAAAGCCGGGCGCGCCATGCCCCAATTCTAACATAACGCGGCGTTTTTGTAAAGGAGAGCAGCCCTGTCAGAGGGCTTTTTCGGCGCGGCAAATAATTTTCAAAAAATTGCTAAAAACCTTTCTTATATATATTGACAAATGCGGCGGCCGGTGCTATTCTATGGTTAGCACTCAAGGGTGTTGAGTGCTAACAAGACCGGCCGGGTCCAAAACCCGGCTAAAAGACAGAAATTTTGCAGGAGGAAGCCGCGATGGACGAACGAAAAAAACAGATATTGCACGCTGTGATCCGCGATTACGTCGACGTGGGGGAGCCCGTCGGCAGCCGCACCATCGCCAAGAAGTATGATCTGGGCGTTTCTCCGGCCACGATCCGCAACGAAATGTCCGATCTGGAGGAAATGGGCTTTATTCGCCAGCCGCACGCCTCCGCCGGGCGCGTGCCTTCGGATAAGGGTTACCGCTATTACGTCGATAACCTGATGGAGCCGGAGGAGAAGCTGCTGACCGACGCGGAGCAGCAGCAGGTCGCCGATTTCTTCCAAAATTGCGCGGCCGAAATGGAGCAGCTGTTCCAGCAGAGCTGCCGGCTGCTCTCCAGCATGACGAACTACACCGCCGTGCTGGTGAAACCCCGCCTGACCGACAGCGTGCTGCGCAGCTTCAAACTGGTGCGTCTGGGCGAGGGCCAGCTTTTGGCGATCATGATAACCGACGACGGCAAGATCCACAACAAGATAATGAACGTGGCGGAGATCTCCGACGCCAAGCTGGCGGAGCTGGAGGCCGTGCTGCAGGATCGTCTGATCGGCCGTTCGCTGGCCGACGTGACGGGCTCGCTGGTGGAGGAGGCGGCCCGGCACCTGCTGGCCCAGCAAAACCTGCTGCGGCAGACGTTCGACCTGCTGCGCGAGCTTTTCTGCGACTACCAGAACGAGGACAGCCGCGATAAACCGCTGATCCAGGGGACGCTTAATCTGCTGAAGCAGCCGGAGTTCCACGATATCGACACCGTGCGCGAGCTTTTCACCGCGCTGGAGACCGACGACGTGGTGAAAGAGCTGCTGCTTTTGGCTTCCGAACAACGCAAGGGCACGGTGGTCTATATCGGCGACGAGCTGAGCCCGCAGGGTATGTCAGCGTGCAGCATGGTCACCACGCCGTATTACGTCAACGGCGAGCGCATGGGCAGTATTGGCGTGCTGGGGCCAACGCGTATGCCATACCCCAAGGTGATCGCGCTGGTGGAGCAGATCGGCTCCGAGGTCAGCCGCAAGATGGGCGGCACGCCGGAGGGCGGCAAATAGACGCTGAAACCAAGATAGAGGTGAGATAGTTGGAGCATAAAAAACAGCCGGTTGAAGAACAAATAACCGAGGAACAAATAACCGAGGAACAAATAACCGAAGAACAAATAAAAGAGGAAGAAACGGCCGCGCAGGAACCGCAGCCAGCGGACGCCCCGGCGGCGGAACCGGCAGCCGAGGACGAAGCGCCGCCGGCCGAAGAAGCGGCAGCGGCAGAAGAGCCGGAAATGCCCCCGGAGGAGGCTCTGGCGAAGCTGGCCGCCGCCTACGCCAAGCTGGAGGCCGAAAAGCAGGCGCTGGATAATCAGCTGCTGCGGCTGCAGGCCGATTTTGATAATTTCCGACGGCGCACCCGCGCGGAAAAAGAGGAATGGAACCAGAATATTACCGCCAATTTCTGCGGCGAGCTTTTGCCCGTGATCGACAACTTCGGCCGGGCGCTGCTGGCGCTGAAAGCGACCGGTGCGGACGAAAGCCACCTGCAGGGCGTGGAAATGATCGCCCGGCAGCTGGGCGAGCTGTTGATCGGCAAGGGCGTGGAGCGTATCGCCACGGTGGGAGAACCGTTTGACCCGAAGTGGCACGAGGCTATCGGCCAGACGCCGGTGGAGGACGACGCGCAGGTGGGCATCGTGACGGACGAGGTGCAGGCGGGCTATAAGCTGGGCGGCAAGCTGCTCCGCGTCGCCATGGTGCACGTGGGCGCCAAACAATAACAAGCTAAAAAATTTTTGCAGATAAACAACAATTTTAAGGAGGAATTTATTATGGGCAAAATCATTGGTATCGACTTGGGTACGACAAATAGCTGTGTGGCGGTGATGGAGGGCGGCGAGGCCGTCGTTATCCCGAACCCCGAGGGGGCGCGTACGACGCCTTCGGTGGTGGGCTTCTCCAACAACGGCGAACGTCTGGTGGGCCAGGTGGCCAAACGCCAGGCTATCACCAACCCCGACCACACCGTAATGTCGATCAAGCGGCAGATGGGCAAAAAATACGAGGTCAACATCGACGGCAAGACTTACACGCCGCAGGAGATCTCCGCGTTTATCCTGCGTAAGCTGAAAGAGGACGCCGAGGCTTATCTGGGCGAGAGCGTGACGCAGGCCGTGATCACCGTACCGGCTTATTTCTCCGACGCGCAGCGTCAGGCGACCAAAGACGCCGGCAAGATTGCCGGGCTGGAGGTAATGCGTATCATCAACGAGCCGACGGCGGCGGCGCTGGCCTACGGTCTGGATAAGGAGGACGAACAGAAGGTGCTGGTGTTCGACCTGGGCGGCGGCACGTTCGACGTTTCTCTGCTGGAGATCGGCGACGGCATCTTCCAGGTGCTGGCCACTTCCGGCAACAACTTCCTGGGCGGCGACGACTTCGACAAGAAGATCATGGACTATCTGCTGGCAGAGTTCAAAAAGGCCGAGGGCATCGATCTTTCCAACGACAAAATGGCCATGCAGCGTCTGCGCGAGGCCGCGGAGAAGGCGAAGATCGAGCTTTCCGGCGTGCTGACCACCAACATCAACCTGCCTTTCATCACGGCCGACCAGAACGGCCCGAAGCATATGGATATCACGCTGACCCGCGCAAAGTTCGACGAGCTGACCGCCGACCTGGTGGAAAAGACCATGGGCCCGACGCGGCAGGCGCTGGCGGACGCCGGGCTGGCGGCCTCCGACATCGACCGCGTGCTGCTGGTGGGCGGCTCCACCCGTATCCCCGCCGTGCAGGAGGAGATCCGCAAGCTGATCGGCAAAGAGCCGCATAAGGGCATCAACCCCGACGAATGTGTGGCGCTGGGCGCGGCTATTCAGGGCGGCATTTTGAACAAAGAGGTCAAAGACGTGGTGCTGGCCGACGTAACGCCGCTGTCCCTCGGTATCGAGACCCTGGGCGGCGTGTTCACCAAGATCATCGACCGCAACACCACCATTCCCACCGGCAAGGCGCAGATATTCTCCACGGCGGCGGACAACCAGCCCTCCGTTGAAGTGCACGTTTTGCAGGGCGAACGCCAAATGGCGGCGGATAACAAATCGCTCGGCCGCTTCACGCTGTCCGGCATAGCGCCCGCGCCGCGCGGTATCCCGCAGATCGAGGTGCGCTTCGACATCGACGCCAACGGTATCGTTCACGTCAGCGCCAAGGATCTGGGCACCGGCAAGCAGCAGGAGATCACCATTTCCGGCAACAACGGCTTCAGCGACGACGAGATCGACCGCATGGTGAAAGACGCCGAGCAGTATAAGGCCGAGGACGAAAAGCGCAAGCAGGCGGTGGAGACGCGCAATCAGGCCGACGCGATGATCTACCAGACGGATAAGGCGCTGAAAGACTTGGGCGACAAAGTCACCGCCGAGGAAAAAGAGAGCATCGAAAAGGCCAAGGCCGAGCTGACCGAGGCCCTCAAGGGCGACGACACCGATAACATCAAGGCCAAGAGCGAGGCGCTCTCGCAGGCGTTCTATAAGATCAGCGAAAAGCTGTATCAGCAGGCGGCGGCGGAGCAGCAGGCGGCGCAGAACGCGGCCGGTGGCGCGGACGCGGGCGCAGCCAACAACGCGGGCGGCGACGACAACGTGGTGGACGCCGATTATAAAGTCGTGGACGACGACGATAAGAAAAACTAAGACCGGGAAATTTAAGGATTCCAGGTGGTTCGATCAATGAGCAACAAGGATTATTATGCGACCTTGGGCGTGGCCCGGGGCGCGACGGACGAGGAGATCAAAAAAGCCTACAAGCAGCAGGTGAAAAAGTATCACCCCGACCTTAACCCCGACAGCAAAACCGCCGAAGAAAAGATGAAGGAGATCAACGAGGCCTACGAGGTGCTCTCCAACAAGGAAAAGCGCGCCCGCTACGATCAGTTCGGCGCGGACGGCATGAACGGCGGCTTCGCCGGGGGGCAGGGCTTCGGCGGCGGCTTCTCCGGCAATCCGGGCGATTTTGGCGATATCTTCGATATGTTCTTCGGCGGGGCCGGCGGCAGAGGCGGCGGCGCTAGAAGGCAGAATATGGCGCGTCAGGGCGACGATATGCGGCTGGACGTTAAAGTCAGCTTTGAGGAGGCCGCCAAAGGCACGACCCGCGAAGTCCCGCTCACCCGCAGCGAAGCCTGCCCGGATTGCGGCGGCACTGGCGCCAAGGCCGGCACCGGCCGGGTGACCTGCCCGCAATGCGGCGGCAGCGGCCAGGTGAGCAGCACGCAGGCCACGCCTTTTGGCCAGTTCCAGCCGGTCAAGACCT
>CANQSW010000098.1 GCA_947626615.1 uncultured Peptococcaceae bacterium
GTCTTTCTTCCTCGGAATGGCGTTTTTCCTCTTTCCGGTCTTCGTCTGCGCCGACGGGTATGCGGACGTGCGGGAGCAGGCGGCGGCATACCCCGAAGCGCTGCGGCAGGAGATGCGTATGTATCGCGCCTATGCCGGGGAGCTGGCGTCGGTCTATTTCGGCGGCGGCACGCCGACCGTTTTGCCGGCGGCGGAGCTTTGCTCGCTGCTCGACTATATCGGCCGGACGTTCGCGCTCGCCTCAAACGCCGAGATCACGGTGGAGTGCAACCCGGCCACGGTGGACGCGGCTTATCTGGCGGAGCTGAAAGCAGCCGGGTTCAACCGCCTTTCTATCGGCGCGCAGAGCCTGCAGGACCACGAGCTGAAGCTGCTCGGCCGTCTGCACGACGCGGCGGCGGTCAAATCCTGCGTGGCAGACGCGCGCAAAGCCGGTTTCGACAATATCAGTCTGGATATCATTTACGCTCTGCCCGGCCAAACGCTGGACGACTTGCAATATAACCTGCTGGCGGCGCTGCGGCTGGAGCCGGAGCATATCTCGCTCTATTCGCTGCAGCTGGATAACGACAGCATTTGGGGCCGGCAGTTCGCGGCGGGCAGTCTGGTGGCCGCGGACGAGGATCTGGAGGCCGATATGCTGCAAATGGCCCGCACCATTTTGCGGGAAAACGGCTTTATGCAGTATGAGATAGCCAATTTTGCCCGGCGCGGCGAGCAGGACAGGCGCAGCCGCCACAACCGCCTCTATTGGCAGCGCGAGGATTACCTCGGCGTGGGGCTGGGCGCGGCCAGCTGCCTGTTTCTGGAGCGCTGGCAGAACGTCGGCACGCTGGACGAATATATCGGCAGCCTGGCCCGGCTGCACCGCCCCCCGGTGGAGGCGGAGAGCCTGACGATGGCGCAGGCGATGAGCGAGGTCATGTTCATGGGGCTGCGCCAGACGGCGGGCGTGGATATTTACCCTGTTATCGAGCGTTACCGCGTCGACCCGCTGCGTTTCTATGATATGGAGCTGCAGCGGCTGTTCGCGCAGGGGCTGGTGGAATATCTGGCCGACGCGCACAGCCTGCGCTTGACGGAGCGCGGCATGCTGGTGGCCAATCAGGTTTTTCTGGAGTTTATCAAAGACGACGCGGAGGACGTGCAGCTGACTTTTCGGCAGGGCGGCGGCGCGCCGGTGTGGGAGGTATAGCTCGTGGCCGAAAATGCGGCAAAGACGAGTAAGCGCGCGCGGCCGCGGCGGTTGTTGCGGCTGTTGGCGGCGCTGGCCGTGCTGGGCGTAGTTTTGGCGCTGGCGCTGAATTTTTACGTGGTCATGAGCGGCGGCCGCTATATAATTTCGGCGGAGCAGGCGGCCGCGGCGGCGGATATCGATTGCGTCGTCGTGCTGGGCTGCAAGGTGGAGGCGGACGGCACGCCCGCCCCGATGCTGCGCGAACGTCTGGAGGCGGGTCTGGCTCTGTACCGGGCGGGCGCGGCCCCCAAGCTGCTGTTGAGCGGCGACCACGGCCAGACGGATTACGACGAAGTGAACGCAATGAAGCGCTATACCGTCGCGGCCGGCGTGCCCTCGGCGGACGTTTTTATGGATCACGCCGGTTTTTCCACTTATGACACGATGTATCGCGCCAAGGCGGTGTTCGGGGCCGAGCGCGTGCTGGTGGTGACGCAGGAATATCACCTGTACCGCGCGCTGTATCTGGCGCGGGCGCTGGGGCTGGAGGCATACGGCGTGGCGGCGGTGGGCGAGAAGCGCCCCGGCGATATTTATCGCGGCTGCCGGGAGATATTGGCGCGGGATAAGGACTTTTTGCTGGCCCTGCTGCGGCCGCAGCCCAAATATCTGGGCGAGCCGATACCGGTTTCCGGCGACGGCGACCTGACGAACGACCAATAAAAAAACGCCCGCAAAATCTGCGGGCGGGCGGGGCGCGGCGGCGTTCAGGAGAGCAGCTCGTCAATGGTCGTCGAGAAGAACTCGGCGATAGCCTTCAATTCAATATCTATCACGAAACGCTGGCCGGATTCTATCCTCTGGACGGCGTTTTTGTCGATATCTATGCCCAGAAGCTGTAATTGCTCAGCTAATTCCCGCTGCGAAATCCGCATGGCTTTTCTCAGCTGCGCTATCTTTATGCCGCACAAATTGTTGCGCCCGTTTTTGGTCTTGTTGATGAACATATTACCTGAGCATAAAACCGCTTTCGCCCTGACATTTAGTGCTTGTTATATTCCCAAGTATATGCTATAATACAAACAAGAATGACACTTACAGAATGTCAAAAACGGACAAAAGAGGTGTTGCCGCACCAAAAAAAGGTCATTATGCCGGCATTTACCATAGCGCGGCGCGAAAATTCTGCCGCCGCTCGGCGAATTTTGCTTGCGTATATGGGGGGCGGGTATGGTAAAATATTGGCATAAGTAATATTGCCGGCCGGGGCGGGTATATTTTATACCGCCTTTGGCACAAAAAACCGCAGCTTTTGCGGCAGAAAGGAAAGGTAATTTATGAAGAAAAAGATATTGGTAACTTTATTAACGCTGTGCGCGATCCTGTCTTTGCTGTCGGCGACTGTACTGGCGGCGGGGGATCAGGCTACCAGCAACGATTTCTATAATATGCGGTCAAAATACTGGCTGTATGAGGCCACGGCCAACATGGAGTCGGAAGCGGGGATCGAGGCGAATAAAAATATCCGCGACTATGATGATCCAGTAGCTAAGGGTGCAATGCCAACGCAGCTTTATGATCTTAGCTCGATACAGTATGGGGCTGAACTTGGTGATAACAACAAGCTCGTGCTGACTTTCACGAACAAAACAGGTACTGAAAAATTTGCTGACCAGGGAACGCAACACAACAAGTGGGGCGTTATGCACCTGACCACGGGCACGAGCACCGCGGCGTTTGACCTTGATTGGACAAATAAAGACGGCAAGTCAACTGGCGGCGCCTGCTACGTTGAAAATGCAGAAGAAAAGGCCAAGTTGACCGTTACGCCCAAGAAGGATCTTGCTCCTGGCACATATACGGACAATATTGTCGTTATGGATCAGGAGAGCCGCGTCGGCTGGGTCGTTAAGGTCAAGGTCGAGGTGAAATATATCGAGAAGGCCATTGATCTGAGTGATACTACGGTCACGAAGTACTACGGCCAGACGCTGACGCCTGCCGATGTAACAGTCAAAATAGGCGACCAGTATAAAACGCTGAAGCAGCTGGGCGTAGAGAAAATTATGGGAGACGGTGCGGAAGCCACGGCGACCGTCGGTAATGGTGCTTATACCATTTCTTGTGACACAAAGACATATACTTGGGGCAACTATAACATCACTTTTACCGGAGAAGCCAAGGTCAAGGTCAATAAAGCCGTGCCGAAGCGCGTAAATGTTTCTGCTACCAGCATAAAAGACAATGAGCCGCTGCAACAATCTCAGCTTAGCGGCAAATATGTGAACCCATATGATCCTAGTATGGTAGTTGAAGGCGAATACAAATGGATTTCTCCTGACGCAACAGTTAAAAATACGCTCGAACATGAATATACGTTTGTTCCTTTTGACACGAACAATTATGAAGAAACTAAAGGAACGGTGAGCGTTGGCAGTACTGAAAATGGTGATGGTGGTGCTGTAACAGTAACACCAACTATCAATGTGACTGAGACCCAGTTTGTATATAACGGCGCAGGGAAAGCAGTCAATTTTAGCTTCACGCCGCAGAATAGTCATGTCAACTATAAGTGGCGGCCTGTGGGTGGCAGCTATTATACAAACTATAGTAACAATGATTCATTGCCTGTTGATGCGGGTAAGTATGAAGTTGTTCTATCTTTTGCCGGCGGCTATTATGGTAACAAAAATTATGCGCCGTGTAGCGTGACCGTAATACAGGAAATTTTGCCGCGCCCGATTTCTATGAGCTCCGAGGTTTATACGCATTACTATGACGGCACGACCGGCGTGCAGCTGGCTGGTGTAAGTTACTCTGTTTTGGGCCGGGATGCAGGTAAGGTCTCTGTTAAAATTAACGAAACAGATATAAAGGACATACCCAAAAATGATTTGTCAAAATATTTTGAAGCGAACTTTCCCAGCCCAGAGATTGGTACTTATAAAGACAATGTCATCGTAAAGCCGAAAGATAAGGTCAAGCTGGAATTGACAGGCGAGCGCTTAGGCAATTATACGCTTGCCGATGAATGGACTACGAGCGGCGAAATAGTGCCGCAGTTGGTTTCCCTAACGCTTAAAGAAGGCGTGGCCAAATATTACGGTCAGACCATGAGCTTTGGCAACGATGACTTCACGGTCAACCCAAAAGAAACAGTCGAAACCCCGCCTGACGTGAGCGCGTTGCAGCTTAGCGTCACCAGCGCGGGCGCTGATCCCGGCGCTAACGTAGGCAATTATAATGTTGTTGCTACCAGCGGTTCTCGCAATTATAGTATCCAGAACGTCTCCAACCAAATGAAAGTCAACCCGACCGTTCCCGTGGGTAGCGTCGCAAGTCTGAGCTGCAAAAAGAACACTCCGATAAGTACGGTTGCTGCATCGCTTAACGGTACGTTCGTCAACCCGTATAGCGGCGCTGCCGTGCCGGGTAAGGTGACTTGGGAGGACGGTAACGAGACGGCTTCTGGAACAGTAGGCGAAGCCAGGGACTATGGTTATAAATTTACGCCGACTGACACCAAGAACTATACGACTATTACCGGCACGGTCAAGGTCACCGCTACCGAGGGCGATCCCGCTCCTATCGAAATATTGGGCGGCACCAGTTTGGTGTATAACGGCGAAAAACAGGAGCTTTCTGTTCAGCCGGTCACAGGCGTAGAATATAGTATAGAATACTTCAAAGATGATGGTAATCAGACCGACGCTCCTAAAGACGTTGGCACTTATACGGCCAAGATACAGGCAACTCACCTTACAGGTAGCAGATATGCTGATAACAATATCACCGTCAGCATTGTGATCGCTCCGGCCACTCCCACTGTAAACGTCACTGCGTCCCCAGTTAATGCCGGTGCTAAACTCAGCGATTCTAATCTGCAGGCCACGGCCACGTTCGGCGGCCAACCCGTTGAAGGCACTGTTGCTTGGGATACTATGGGCGGCAATGCTTCCTCGGAAGTTAGCGTGGTCGAAGGCGCATCTTATAACTGGACGTTCACTCCCGCCGATCAGCACAACTACGTCAGCGTAAGCGGCGTTGCCGTACCCGCGCCCAAGAAGAATGAACCTTCCGGCGGCGGCGGTGGTGCTGCTGCCGGCGGTGGCGGCGGCGGTGGTGGCGGCGGTGCTG
>CANQSW010000099.1 GCA_947626615.1 uncultured Peptococcaceae bacterium
CCGTCCTTCGGTTTGTCGGGATAATGCACCATGCCGCTGGTGTGCGCCAGCGTGTCGGTGGTCGCCAGGTCGTAGCTGTCCGCGCCGTCGATGTGCTTCTCCAGCAGGCGCAGCAGGCGCGAGCAGGTGAACGTCAGCGTCAGATAGATCAGGCTGACGATGGTGTAAGACTCGAACATCGTATAGTAGGTGCCGGCCACGGCTTTGCCGTGATACATCAGCTCGCAGACGGAGATGACCGACAGCACCGAGGTATCCTTGATATTGATGATCAGGTTGTTGCCGATCTGCGGCATGATGTTGCGGATAGCCTGCGGCAGAATGACGTACAGCATGGTCTGAAAGTGCGTCATGCCGATAGCCTTGGCGCCTTCGGTCTGCCCCTTATCCACCGAGAAGATACCGCCGCGCATGGTCTCGGCCATATACGCGCCGGTGTTGATAGATACCACCACGATACCCGCAAAAGCCGTGGTGGGCTTATAGTTGGTGTATTGGATCAGGCCGTAAAAGAACAGCAAAGCCTGCACCATCATCGGCGTACCGCGGAAAAATTCCACGTAGACGCTCAATATCGCTTTGGCCAGGCGCACCGCGCTTTTTTTCAAGATGCTGTCGTTGGCGGACAGCGGTATCGTCTGGATTATGCCGCAGACAAAGCCGATCAGGCAGCCGAACGCCGTGCCGAGCAAAGCGATGATCAGCGTCAGCTTTGCGCCAGCCAGATACGCCGGGCCGTAATGCTCGACCAGATAGAAAACTCTGCCGATAAAATCGGACGGTAAGTTGGTGGTCATAGTAACAGATCCTTTCGCCGGGAAAAAGCGTTATATCGCCAAAAGGAGGGGCTTTGTCAGCCCCTCCCCGGCCGGCGGAATATAGCCGAAGAATTATTGCTTTTTATTCGTTGGTCAACGGCTGGATAGCGATAGCTTCATTCATCATTTCGGTGAAGTCATCGGGAGTAAGCGTGGCCAGAGCCTCATTCAGCTTGTCCAGCAGCTCGGTGTTGCCCTTGGCCAGAGAGATACCGATGTTGATATCCTCCTCGGAAGCCTCGAAATCGTTGCCTTCTTCCATTTCCAGCAGCTTGAAGTTGGGGTAGACCAGAGCGGCCGCCATAGCGGTGGGCATATCGGTTACCACCAGATCGACCGCGCCGGAGTTCAGAGCCACCAGCATCTGCGGAGCGGACTCGGTGGCGGGCTGGATCTTGGCGTCGGGGATCTGCGGCAGCATAACGTCATACCAGACGGTGTTGATCTGGCTGGTGCAGACGGCGCCCGCCAGGTCGCTCACCTTGGTGGCGTTAGCGTAAGGCGTATCGTCGCGGGTCACCGCCACGATAGAAGCGTAGTAGTAGGGCGTGGTGAAGTCCACGGTCTGCAAACGGTCGGCCGTGATGCTCTGGCCGGCGATAACGCAGTCGATTGCGCCGGATTGTACGGCGATCGGCAGGCTGTCCCAATCGATCTTGTGGATCTCCAGGTCGTAACCGATCTGGTCGGCCAGATATTTGGCCATCATCACGTCATAGCCGTTGGCGAACTGGGGCGAATCCACGATCGGCACGCTGCCGTTCTCGTCGGTGGCCTGCGCCCAGTTGTAGGGGGCGTAGCCACATTCCATGCCCACGCGCAGCACGGGCTTTTCAGCGTCGTTGTCGCCGGCGTTGTTGTCAGAGCCGCCGCAGGCGGAGAAGCCCAGCAGCATACCGCAGAGCAATGCGGCAGTCAAAAGCAGATGAAGCAGTTTTTTCATTGTAGTTTCCAACCTTTCCTTCTTCTTTTTATTGGTGATATTATTGGCCTCGCCGCGCAGCCTGTCGTATAGGCGGCCATTTTGCGGCAAGACGCGGACAATTTGATTTTAACTTGATATTTTGCCGCTGTCAAGGGGTGAGGCCGGCAAAACGGGCCAAAATCTGCCAAAAGACAAATGTACTTTGTATGCAGAATATTGGCGGCAGGAATACGCGCCCCCGGCGGGCGTATAAAGCCTCGAATTTATCCGCCGAATTATCGCCCGGTGGATTGTATTTTGCCGCGCGATGTGCTAGTATATATATAAAGGTTAAAATATTTGGCCGCAGGGGCGGCCTAAACCGAAACGGAGGGAATATTATGGGTTTTATGGACAAAGCCAAAGAGGCGGCCAAAAGTTTTGGCCAGGTGGCGGGCGATTTCGCCAAGACGGCCGGGGATAAGGCGCAGGATCTGGCGCAGGCCGCCAAGGAAAAAACTGCTTATTTGAAGGAGCTTTCCGCGCTGAAGAACGCTATCCGCGAGCAGAAGGGGCTTATCGCCGACGGTAAAGGGGCTATCGCCGACCGCGTGCTGGAGCTTCTGGCGGCGGGGGATACCGCTATCCCGGACGACGTTAAAGAAACGGCCGATAAGATCAAAGCCGCGCTGGCGGAGATCGCTTCTCTGGAAGGCAAGATCGAGGAGCTGAAAGCGGCGGCCGCCGCCAAGAACCCCGAGATCGAGGAGGAGCTGAACAAGGCCCTGGAGGATAGCGAACAGGCCGAGGCGGCAGAGGCCCCGGCGACAGACACAGCCCCGGCGGCAGAAGCAGCCCCGGCAGAGCCCGCAGCGCCCGCCGAAGCTCCGGCGGAGACTCCGGCCGAATAATCCCGGCGCGAAAATCCAGAAAATTTTCCGGAAAATGTCGCGGGCATCTTGATTTTTTCGGCGATTATTGCTATCTTATTAGTAATGGCTCGGAGAAATTTTTACTTAACTTAGGGGGTTATTGCTATGATGAAGATTTCTGACGAATGTATCCAGTGCGGCACCTGCGCTTCTGTGTGCCCGATGGGCGCTATCCATGAAGGCGACGGCAAATACGAGATCGACACCAACGTCTGCGTGGAATGTGGCGCTTGCATGGCCAACTGCCCGGTCGGCGCGATCAGCCAGGAATAATCCGGCGCAAAAACTGCATTTAAGCCCTCGTCGGCATTTCCCGGCGGGGGCTTAGGTATATAAGGTGACGTTTGATGAATATGTCTTACGTGGCAAGGCTGGAGGAGCAGACGGGCTTGAAGTTCGACCCGGCTAAGCTGCCCCGGCATATCGCCATAATAATGGACGGCAACGGCCGCTGGGCCAAGCAGCGCGGCCAGGAGCGGACGGTCGGCCACCGCGCCGGCGTGGAGGCGCTGGAGGGCGTCGTCGAAGCCTGCCGCAATCTCGGCATAGGCTATTTGACGGTGTACGCCTTTTCCACCGAAAACTGGAGCCGCCCCGCCGCCGAAGTGGGCACGCTGATGAGCCTGCTCAGCGAGTTTGCGGCGAGCAAGCTGCTGCGCCTGCGCGATAATCAGGTAGAGGTGCGCGTTCTTGGCGACCTGGCCGGGCTGCCGGTGCTGCAGCGGGCGGCGCTGAACCGCCTTATGGCCGCCACCGCCAACGCCAGAAGCGGCGGCGAAGGGCTGGTGCTGAATCTGGCGCTGAATTACGGCGGCCGGGCGGAGATACTGGCGGGGCTGAAAAAAGCGGCGGCGGAGCTCTCCCCTCGCGAGCTGCAGGAGCTTTCCGAGGAGGGCTTCGGCGCTTATCTGACGACGGCGGGCCAGCCCGACCCCGATCTGCTGATACGCACTTCGGGCGAGCTAAGACTAAGCAACTTCCTGCTTTGGCAGCTGGCCTACGCCGAGTTTTATTTCACGGAGGTGCTTTGGCCGGATTTCGACGCGGCGGAGCTTTTCCGCGCCGTCTGCGCTTATCAGCAGCGAGACCGCCGCTTCGGCGCTGCGCCTGTTTAAGGGCGCACGATACAGTATTTTAACGGGAAAGGGGCTGTTGCCCGGTGTTTCTGCAGAGGGTTTTAAGCAGCGTCGTCATCGTGGCGCTGATCTTCGGCGGTATGTTTATCGGCGGCTGGGTCTGGACGGGCCTGGTCATGCTGCTGATACTGGGCGCGCTGAAGGAATACGCCGAGATGATGCGGCTGAAAGGCTATAACGTGCCGCTGCCGCTGCTCTGTATCCTGGCGGTGGTGATGGTGGTGATGCAGAATTATAACATCGGCATCATCAGCGAAATGGCGATAGTCGTCTCGTTCGCTGCCATGATCGTCTGGCTGATCACCACGCAGGACGACTTCGCCAACTATGCCTACGGCCTGGTGGGCTATATGATGCTGGCCTGGGCGCTTTCTTTCCTGGTCTGCCTGGAGAATATCTTCGAGGGCTGGCTGATCACGCTGCTGGCCTTCCTGATCGTCTGGACGACGGACGCCGGGGCGTATTGCGTCGGCATTTTGATCGGCAAGCATAAAATGGCCCCCGTCATCAGTCCGAAGAAAAGCTGGGAGGGCGCTGTTGGCGGCACGCTCTGCTGTATCGTCGTCGTCACGGTGTTCAACCATTTTCTGCTGCATTACGCCTGGTGGTTCGTGGCGCTGCTGGCGCTGTTCTGCTCGATGGCGGGGCAGGTGGGCGATCTTTTGGAATCCTGGCTGAAGCGCTGGGTGGGCGTTAAGGATTCCGGCAACCTGATCCCCGGCCACGGCGGCCTGATGGACCGCTTCGACAGCATGGTCATGGTGGCGCCGATCCTGTATTATTTACTAATCTTATATCATAGTATTAGTATCTATTTTTGACGCGGGCGGGGTGTGCCGATGCTGGCGGCGATGCTGATGCCATTTTTGCTGGCCCTGCTGCTGGCGCTGCTGCTGGACGCGCCCGTGACGCTGCTGGCGCGGCTTTTCGGGCGCAGGCGGCCGGCCGCCTTCTGCGTTTTCGGCCTGTTTCTGGCGCTGGCGCTTTTGGTCTGCGGCCTGGGCTGCTCGCGTCTGTTTGCCGAGGCGGAGCGTTTGCTGCTCTATCTGGCCGCGCTTGACTGGCCGGAGGAGCTGCTGCCGGCCTCGCTGGAAAATTACGGCCTGCAGCTTTTGGCCGCCTGCACCAGATTTCTTAGCGCCACGCCGGAAGTCATGGTGGGCTTCTTCGTTACGATGTTCGCCGCCTATTACCTGACGGCGGAGCCGGATCTGCCGGTGCGGGCGCTGACGCTGCTGCTGCCGGAGCGTCTTTCGCCAAAGGTCGCCGCCGTATACGCCAGAGTGCTGACGGGCTTTGCGGCCTATCTGCGGGCGCAGGCGGCGGTGATATCCTGCACCACGCTGCTCTCGCTGCTGGGGCTTGCTCTGCTTGGCGTCGATTACGCGCTGCTGCTGGCGCTGCTGCTTGGCCTTTTGGAGCTGCTGCCGCTGCTCGGGCCGGGCGCGCTGCTGCTGCCCTGGGCGGCGCCGGAGCTTTGGCGGGGCGCG